>JAHFBZ010000141.1 GCA_023249725.1 Methanobacteriaceae archaeon | reverse complement strand
TAAAAAATCAGCTTTCTTTTATAGTGGTCCAGAATCATTAAAAAGGGTGGAAGTATACAGGCATCTGGAAAAAATGGGCCAAATGCCAAAAAAGAGCAGAATAATGCTTTTACCATCTAATCGAAAACCTTATCATAAATATTTGCCTCAAGAATTAGGGGAATTTTATAGCATGGGTTCATCTAAAAAAACAGGCCTTGATGATCTTCAAATAATGGTAGTTGATGTTCCATTTGGCCTTATACCCCTTGAATTGGATGAAGTATATCCTCTGGCTCAAAATGATGCCCCTAAAATATTAGACCTTGATTCTATAGAATTTATCCAAGAAATAGTAGAAGGACTATTTGAAAAATATGAAGAAGTCATTGTCAGTGCCGATATTGTAAAACAATTTGAATTAGAACTAATTTTAAATTATTCACTCCCAGAATCATTTAAAATAAAAATAAGTGATCAACAAAAAATAATCATGGTAGCGGATTACCAATTTGGCCATGGTGCTGGTGAAGCCCTTTTTGCAGGCAACTTGGAAATTGTTAGAAGTAAAAAAACAGGAAAAATAAGGCATATATATTATGGAAAAGAGTTAATAGCAACTATGAGGGCTTCAGATGGTTATTTTGTTCTCAGCAAAGAAGGTGCCAGGCGACTTCATTCTAGAATGGAATTTCCTAAAAATCGGGTTGTGGTGAATGCAGACTCTGAACCATATGCACGTGAGGGAAAAAGTATATTTGCTAAATTTGTTATAGAATGTGATAAGGATATAAAAGCTAATGAAGAGGTTTTAATTGTAAATGAAAATGATGATTTACTGGCCTTTGGTAAGGCACTTTTAAATAGTGCTGAAATAATGGATTTCCAAGTGGGTCAAGCAATTAAAACCCGAAAAGGAGGATTATGATGATACCTGGTATGGGAATGAACCCTAAACAACTTAAACAGATGCAGAGAAGCATGAAACAAATGGGCATGGACATGAAAGAAGTTCATGGTGCCACAGAAGTTATTATAAAACTAAAAAACAAGGAAATTATCATTAAAAATCCTAAAGTAAATATAATGGACTTTATGGGACAGGAAACTTATCAAATAACTGGAAAATCCAAAGAAAAAGCTATTGAGACGGAATTGGTGATTCCTAATGATGATATTGAACTGGTTGCCACCCAAACTGGTGTTAGTAAAGAAAATGCCGAAAAGGCACTAAAAGAAACTAAGGGAGATTTAGCGGAAGCTATTATGAGGTTGAGCTAGATGTTTTTGCATTTAGGGGAAGCTATTATGAGGTTGAGTTAATGGTTTTAATTGCCCATTTATCTGATCTTCATGTTGGCGCTCATAATCATGTTGAAAAAACTCTCCTAGATTCCATAGATCAGGTTAATAATTTAAATCCTGATTTAATTGTTTTAACAGGTGATTTAACGGATAATGGTTATTATTTGGAGTTTTTAAAGGTTAATGATTATCTAGATTTGTTTGAAAATCCAGTAATGGTAGTTCCAGGCAATCATGATGCTCGGCATGTGGGCAATGAAACATTTGAAGAGATTTTTCATAACCGCAGTGGTACATTAAGTAATGATACGGATGATTTAACGGTAATTGGTCTTGATAGTAGTGAACCGGATCTTGATTATGGTAAAGTTGGTCGTCCTCAACAAGTCTGGATGGAAGATGAATTATTAAAGGCCCAAAAAAATAATCAATATAAAATTATTGCTCTTCATCACCATATTATTCCTGTTCCCAAAACAGGTAGGGAAAGAAATGTTTTGGCTGATGCAGGGGATATTCTTCATTCTTTAACCAATAATAATGTTGATTTGGTTATTTCTGGCCATAAACATGTTCCACATGTATGGAAACTGCAGAATACTGTTTTTGTAACCGCAGGAACAGTTTCTTCTCTTAAACTCAGGGGTAAGGATAGTAATTCCTTCAACACATATAATATAGAAAAAAATGCACTTGAAATAAATTTAAATCAGGTAAATGGAAAAAAACATTTGATGGCAAAGTTTGAAAATAAATGTTCTATCTAATTGTTGCCAAGTATATAATTAATTTTAGTTATTTTTTTTATAGATTTTACTAATCTACCTAACATAATATTAAAAATAACTTAATTTCCCTAATTATTTATATATTTTAATTATATAATTTAATATAATATATTTGATATCAGAATACTTATAAACTAAATATTTAGAGTGTATTTCTGTATTATTAGATAATATTATTAACTAAACAGATTAATTAATAACTGATTGGT
>JAHFBZ010000090.1 GCA_023249725.1 Methanobacteriaceae archaeon | reverse complement strand
GTTCCGTCGTAGCTGTCATTTCCAGTGGCATTGTTAACGTAAATAGTGCTAGCTGCACTGGAAGAAGAAATAGTTGTTGTTGCTAATAATAGTAATGCTAAAAGGAAAATAATTCGGTAATTAGTGTAACTTGATTTTTGTTTCATGTTTTTTCACCTCCTTTATGCTCAATAATAATTTTCTATAAAATATTGTATCGTTTAGTTATTATTAAATACTAACCTTAGAAGGGAAAAAGAAAAATTATAAATAGTTAATCATTATTTGCTTTAAAATGAGATTTTCACGCATTTTTATTGAATTAGAAGCATATAAAATAATAAAACGCTTTTATTCTACGTTCAAAATTCTCAGGGATGTCTCTACAATCAACACATTCATAAATCAATGGATTTGTTAATTAAATAAATAAAAAAGGATGAAAATGGATTTTTAATTATTTATTGTTTTTTGGTGTTCTGATAAATCCTCTAAGTACCTTCCCAAAGACAATTTTAAATACAAAAAATTAAAAGATATAATTTCTATCAATTTTAGGTTGATAGATTATAAAGTAATTAAGGAAAAAAGTAAAAAATACAAATTTCGTAAAATATATGTTAATTTTTCCGTATTTCAAGATATATTCAATATAATTAAAAATAAAATATTAATAGGTCATGATTTAAATCCTCACCTATTTAAATTAAAATTTATTTGCTCATTAATATTAGTAATTAATATTTACTAATTTAATAATCTAATTCTTTACTTCTTCGCCTTCGTCATTAAACACTTGTGCTTGGCCATTACGCAAAATATGGAGATTGTTTCCCATTCGGTAACCTTCTTCCTCAGCCAGTTCGGCGTAAGCAGTTAACATTTCCAGATCTCCGTGAGATGGAATTATATGTGCTGGGTTAAGCATTCTAATGAAATTACGGTGGTCCTCACGACCAGCGTGGCCTGAAACGTGAGCATTGGTGAATATACGAGCACCCTTTGATTTCAAACGTCGCTCTAACAAGTTACGGTTGGCTCTATTTAATGGATTGGGTATAACTGGAGCAGAGAATATTATATTATCTCCATGTTGTACATTGAAACTTGTTTTTTCATTAGCTATCCTAGGAAGTAGTGCATCTGGTTCTCCCTGATGGCCAGTGGCTAAAAGCACATAATCTTCTCTGTTCTCATCTGCTAAAGTCAGGGCCCTATTAATTGATTTAGGACTTCCATATATACTACTATTTTTAGGAAGTTTCAATATTCCCATGGTTTCAGCTAGACTGCAGTATCTTTCCATGGAACGGCCAAGTAGCAACATTTTACGGTCGCTTTTGGCTACTATTTCACTTATGGCCTGTATCCTTTCGATATGGGATGCAAAGGTAGTGACTATTATTCCCTCTTCTTCTTTTAATGGTTGATCCAGTATATCTTCAAGAACTACTCTAGCTACCCTTTCTGAATGGGTTATAACTTGATCGTATTCTGCAGCACGGGTGGAATCCACGATGAATCCTAGAACTCCTTTTTCACCTAATTCTCTGAATCTCTGATAATCTGGTGGTGGGGAGAGTTTCTGGTGATTATCAAACTTGAAATCATTAGAGTAAACTATTATTCCCTCTGATGTGTGTAGCACCGGTGTAACTGCCTGTGGTATACTGTGTGTGGTGTGCACAAATTCTAAGGTTACATCTGGTGATATTTGGCACTTTTCGCCTGATTTTAATACTTGGAGGGGATTGTTGAATTTAAACTTCCTTTCTCCTTTAATGATCCGCTCTATTAAGGCCATGGTATATGGAGTTGCAATAATAGGGGCCTCATATCTCTGTGCAAGTTTGGCCACTGCACCTATGTGATCCAGGTGACCGTGGGTGAAAACTATGGCCTTGACCTTTCCATTAACATCCTTCATAAGAGTGTCATCCGGTATGACTCCTCTTTCTATAAGGTCTAAACTATGCATTTTTTCTATATTGGTATCTTCGTGAATGTGGAGCCGATCGAGGTGGATTCCCATGTCGAATATTATAACATCTTCGCCTACCTTAACGGCGGTCATGTTTTTACCCACTTCCTCGTATCCGCCCATTGCTATTATTTCAATGCTCATATATTAATCTCCTAATTGATTCCTATTTTTTAAATTATTCAACAAATCTGGTGCTGAATTCAGCAACAAATAATTCAATTTTTTTTAAAGATTGAATTTATTTAATTCTTTATTAAATTGGCCCATTTTACTGTTGGGACATATTTTATGGTGTTATTATGAATTTATTGATGATCAATGTTTAATTCTGTTAAATTTTCAATTATATCTATTTGTTCAAATTTCAATTAATTATTTTTTTATTTGTCTTTATTAATTATTAATTTTAAATGGTTTCTTAGATGCATTAGTTATTCCATTGACCTTTCTAAATCGTATATTTGAATAAAAATAGCCTAATTTCTTCTCTAATTGCTAATATTATATATTTGCCCCGGGAATTTCCATAAAAATTTTAGATTTGTTATTGCACAGATAATAAATCCTTAATTTTTATAAAAATTAAGAAACCACTTTAAATAAAAAATCAAAAGTACAAAAATATGATTTATAAATTTAAAATATATTCTTATTGTTAATTTATATTCAATTAACATGCTTTATATAGTTTATGGGATTTTTTTATAGATAATTAATTAAAATAGTGTTTTTAATGATTTTATAAATTAGAATGACTATTATTGAGAAAAATATAAACTAAAATAAAAAAAAGCTGAGAATGATGATTATTTTTAATATAAAATATATTTTGTACTTTTAACGAGCTGAGAATGATTATTATATTCAATATAAATAAAATTCTTATCTAAAAAATTAAAATAAATGTTAGGGAAATGTCCCTAACATCTAAAATGGTAGTGAAGCGTATCTGGCTTTAAATTTAACCAGATTCCAACTCCTAACTACGCCCAGACTGTTTCTGGAACTGGTAGCATCTGCTTTTAACCATTTTCCATTGACATATACTTCTGAGAAGACATGACCATAAGTGCTTCCACTGCTAAATCTAGCACTTACATGTACATATCTAGATTGTATGCCTACGGCCCTCATTAAAGCATTAATGAGGTGGGCATGATCTACACAGTTTCCTTTTCTGTACTGTAGAGTTTTAACTGCCCCATATTTTGTATTGTAGTAAAAACTGTAAGCCAGGTGATCCCTAACCCAATTGAATATTTTGGTTGCTTTGGAACTGTAGGAAGTAGCACTGCTAGTTATTGTTTTGGCCACTGATTTTATAGTTGAAGCAGTGACTTGACAATTTTTACTTGAAATCAAATATGGATTTTTGCTAACTGTTGTCGTTGCTGCTGCTGTTGCTACTGGTTTAGTTGTAGTTAATTTAGTGACTGTTTTGTATCTGATCTGGTAGTTCCACTTGTAAGTATAGGTATAGTAAGTTTTTTTCACTTTTTTGTAGACATACTTGTATTTCCAGGTATATTTATACTTGGTATACCATTTCCCGTGGTATTTGTACTTGACCTTGTAGTATCTCTTGTATTTTACCTTTACTTTCTGGTTTACATACTTGGTATGGGCAACTTTCACTTTAGCCTTATACCAGTATTTGTAAGGTACCTTAACTGTAACATTGTAATACGTTGTGTTATTAGCTACACCGCTGCTGGTACTTGTTTTTACTGTTGAATTATTGGTGCTGTTGTTAATTGTCGAAGCACTGCTAACTGTTTGATTTGTTGCTGGGACTGTATTGTTACTTATATTCTGTAATGTTCCATCACTGGTTTTATTTGCGTTTTCCAGTGATGTTTGATTCACGTCAGTGGCGTGAATTCCACTTAAGCTTAAAAAAGCTAAACATAATGTAAATACGAAAACTAGATTTAATTTTCGCGAAATTTTACCGCCTCCATATCAATGCCGCTTTAAAAAGTTCATATTATTGAAAAAAGTTCAATAATAATCATATTGACTAAATAAAGGTCACACTGATATCATCATATCATCTTTGACTTACCATATAAAGATTGTGGTTCAAAATCGAGAAAAGGGGCGTATTTGTGCCTATTAAATCAAATAAGACTCAATTAGAGCTTTTTTTATTGTCATGTAATGGAAAGGACTCCACCATACTCTATTTAAATAAAATCTTCCAAGTAAGAGCTTTTTTTGAGAATAGGTTATTGTTTGAGGCCAAATCTTATACATGTGTCATGGCCTATACTTGCCTCAGTGGGGCTTTAGCGGGTTGTGTTAAAATGATGTACCATATGCCTTTTTTATTTATTATGATATGTTTTTGGCCTTTTATTTATAAAATAATGGGATTTCAGCCTTATTTGATATTTTTTTGATTGTTTATGTTTAACAATATTGACTTCAAAAAAAATTTCAATAAATATGAAATAAAAATAGAAAAAAAATATGAAATATTTAATTTTTCTTCATGACTTCTTTTTCAGCCCTTAAAAGATAATTTCTGCAGCTTTTTGTCAACTAAAATAAACGAGGATATATAATTCCAGACTACGCCAATGCCCCAGAAAATTATAGGAAAAATGACCCAAATAAAATTAGGAGTGAATATAAGATTAATAGCTGAAACAGCATTTATAGATAAATAAATGGCCAAATGTATGTAGAAACTTCTGGCCCGATCTGCTTTGGCCACTTTATGGTATGATTCTTGGTATTCTTCTAGAGATATGTTTTTAGGTATTATTTTCTCACCAATACAATTTATTATCAAATATCATTAATATTATTGCTCAATAAAATTATTGGAAAGAAATAATATCAACTTTAATTCAAGAAAAATAAATAAAATTAAAAAAAATATTTGAAATAAAAATTAACTATTCCAGAATTTTAATATCATCTGCTTGGGTTTCTTCTGTTCCGGCATAATTTTGACTAAATTCGCAGTTATTTATTATCAGGTTGTCGGTATTGCGAATTGCGCCACCATAAAATGTGGCCTGGTTAGTCAAAGTCACTGTTTTTGATGGTCATATCACCGTAGTTACTTATAGCTCCACCAGAATAGGCCTTATTTTGGTCAAAATTACAATTGTCAATTAAAACTCGACCATTATTTTCTATGGCCCCGTTTTTGTAATTATTTTTAAAGTTACAGTTTTTAATGGTCAATTCACAGTTTTCCCAGTTGTAAATTGCACTTCTTTTATCTCTGGATTGTCCATTTTCCACACTTAAATCTTGTATAATCACATAGCCACCATCTTGACCATCTGCAACTATATTAAATATCTGACCTCTTTTACCATCTATTTTGGTATTACTGGCTCCACTGCCTTCTATTTTAACTGAATCTTCTATGGTTATCCCATTTTCGTGGTAAGTTCCAGGAGCTAATTTTATGGTTCCTTCATAATCTGTTTCGTTTAGAGCGCTTTTAATAGTTTTTTTAGGCCCTTCACCAGTTTTATTATCAAATTCTGGTGCCAGTCCATTCCAGGTATCGTTTCCATGGGGATTAACATAAATAATATTTGATTCATTGTCTTCATCTGAGCTATTTACAGCATAAGCACACGAACCAATGATTGAAAATAACATAATTGATATAATACGCACTGAAATTCCTTTTCCTTTTAATTTCACCCTAAACACACTCCTTATTCTGTCTACCTTTTAATTTCATTTTACTCACCTCAGTTTGGTTAGAGTTTCTTGAACCCCATAGTAATATAGGTACATTTAAATATATAAACTTTTAAGTTTTAATGAAAATAAAGGAGAGTCCTTATCGCTGGAAAATAAATTTAAATAAGTCTTAATTGGCCTTTTTTGAATTCATTTAAGACTTTTTAATATAAAATTAGTATAGAATTAGTTTTTGGGTGTTGATTTTTCTTTTTGGAGTGTATTTTTTAATATAGAATTAGTTTTTGGGGATGTTAATTTAAGGAATAAAAAAATAGTGATTTAATTTATTTTAACCAGTATTTTGTCAATATGGTGGCCATCCATATCTATGATTTCAAATTCAATGTTTTCCCACTGGAATATTTCTCCAGTATCTGGTACCTTACCTGTGTAGCTCATTATAAAACCACCAATAGTATTGAAATTACCTTTATTCTCATCAGGAAGCTTTTCAATATTTAATACTTCCTTAAATTCTTCTGCAGATAGATAACCATCTACTAACCATGATCCATCCTTTCTAAGAATGGCTTTAGGTTCGTTTGGTTCATCTAAAGAGGGTATATCTCCAACTAATGCTTCTAATATGTCGTTGAGTGTAATTAATCCTTCTATACTCCCATATTCGTCCACTACCATGGCCATATGCACATAGTTTTTGTTTTCTTTGAAAAGATTTAATACATCTAAAATAGGTAGAATTTCTGGTATAACTAAAGGTTCCTTTAAATTGGACTCAATACTGATTTTTTCTCCATTTAAAATTGATCCCAGCATGTCTTTAGTCTGAACAACACCCAAAAAATTGTTTAATTCATCTTTACCCACTGGAAAAATAGATCGTTCACTTTCTATTATCTGCTTTTCAACTTCTTCTAAGTGATCATCCAAGTCTAACCATATGATCTCTGTTTTGGGGGTCATTAAACTGCCAACTTTTTGCTGGTCCAGTCTAAAAACTCTTTTAATAATATCTTCTTCTTCTTTTTCCACAGTCCCGGCTTCTAAACCTTCCTTAATAAGGAGTTTGATTTCGTCTTCAGTTACTTTATTACTGCTTTCTTTTTTGGATCCAATTAAACGCAATAGTGAATCGGTAGAAATGCTTAAAAGAGAAACCACGGGGCTGGTGATTCGGGATAATATCTGTAATGGTCGTGCTATTTTAACTGAAATCTTTTCTGGATTATTAAGTCCTATTCTCTTAGGAAAAAGTTCTCCGACTACCAGTGAGAAATAAGTAATTATCAAAACCACTATTATTATACTTAAGGTGTCACTATAAGGTGCCAAAAAGCTGAAACCACTCAAATAATTGTTTAAATAAATGGAAATCGTGGCACCACCAAAGGCACCTGCTAAAATTCCTATCAGAGTAATTCCAATTTGGACTGCGGATAAAAATTGGTTGGGAGATTCTAATAATTCTATAGTGATATCCGCACCTTTATTTCCTTCTTGACTCATTTTTTGCAGTTTAATTTTTCGTGAAGATATAACTGCTATTTCCGACATGGCCAGCATACCATTAAATAAAATAAGCATTCCAATAGCAAAAATTTCTAAAAATAGATTACTCATGATTATCCTCTTAATTTAGGTTATTTAAAATATTTATTAATTTATATTTATTAAATTATTGATTATAATTAATTGAAAAAATATTGAAAAAATAGTTCTTAATTTTATAATCAGTTTATTGGTCTTAATTTATTAATTTATCTGATTTCAAGAACTATTCCTCCCATTAAAACTAATAGGATGTTCAATGTTAATAATCAATGTATCTGAATTTTTTCTCCATTAACATGACTATTCCAAAGGCAATTAATCCCAGTATTAAGGAAATAACGATGGAACTGGTTTCACTTAAATCAATCTTTTGATAAGGCAATCTAAGGGTACCCAGCATTAACCCCACCAGAAAGGACATGGTAATGTGTTCACGATGCCTTAAAAGGTAATCCAGTAATCTTGAAAATGAAAGTATCCCAATCAGGGCCCCGGTCATGAAGGTCACGATTTCTGTAATAGATAAGCTGTTCAGGGCGTTGATCATGTACTCGTACTGGTTTAACAGTAGTAAAAGGAAGGCCCCGGATATTCCGGGTAATATCATAGCACAAATGGCCAGCATACCAGAAAAAAAGATAATAGGTAGGGTGTGATTGGCTGAAATAGGATTCAAGCCTACGAATATAAAGGCGAAAACAAATCCAATAATTCCGAAACTGAGGTTCTTCACTGAAAAACCTTCTATTTCAGAATAAACAATGTAGGCCGAGGCCAGAATTAAACCAGAGAAGAAGGCATAGGTGAAAGCTGCATAATTAGCTAATAAAAAACTCATTAACTGGGATAGGGTCAATACGGCTATTCCTATTCCCATAAGTAAAGGAATAAATAGCTGGAAATCAACTTCTTTTTTTAATATACTCCATGATTTATGGAATTGGCCCTTTAAAAGCGGTTTTAGAAACTTAAAGTTTATTTGACTAATAGAGTGTACTAAACGCTCGTATATTCCAGTAATAAGGGCTATGGTTCCTCCAGAAACCCCGGGCATAATATCGGCGGTTCCCATAAAAAGGCCTCTTAAGAAAATAGACAGAAAATTTTTTAGTTTATGATTATAAATGCTCATGTGATTCTCCAGTATATTGCATCAATTAAACTTATTATAATAAATATTAATTGGTAATTAATTATTTTAGCCCTCTCGATTTTTGGTGAAATTTTAAGTTTTTTTATTTCTTATTTTCTTTGTTTTTGGGGCTGTTTGTTTTGTGCTTGTTAAAATACAGTTTTATTTTTATTATAATTGATT
>JAHFBZ010000089.1 GCA_023249725.1 Methanobacteriaceae archaeon | reverse complement strand
ATATCTGGAAAAAATTTAATTAACAATTAATTAAAATATATTTTAAATCAATATTAATTCATATATTTTCAAAAATTGGATGAAAGTTTTATATAATGAAAATCTTAATTCATGATATCATATTATAATTTAATATAATATCCAATTAAAAAAATTTAATAATGAAAACCAAAAAATCTAGAAATACATTTTAGATATAGATTATATTTGAGATTAAACTATTTTGGCTTAAATTCATTTTTAAAATATAAATTTATAAAATAATAATTTTATAATTTATTAAAATTAAAAAATCCCCCGTTATAATTTTGGAGATGATTCATTGATCGTAGGAACTCGAGGGAGCATGCTTGCCACAGTGCAAACAAAATATATTATCAAAGAAATTTCAAAAATAAGTAATGAGAAAATAGAAACCCATATCATTAAAACTATGGGGGATCAAATTACCAATTCTCAACTTTACAATATGGATTCCCGGGGACTTTTTACAAAAGAACTTGATCGGGCGGTTTTAGACGAAAAAGTCGATTTTGCTGTTCACAGCCTAAAAGATGTTCCAACCGATTTAGACCCGGATTTAGTGATTGCTGCAGTTCCCATTAGAGAGTCACCCCATGAAGTCTTGGTTTCCGAAAAAAGCTGGGAAGAACTTCCACCTGGTTCAAAATTAGGAACCAGTAGTCTAAGAAGAGAAGCTTTTTGCAATTATCACCAAAAGAATTTTAAGTTAGAGCCTATAAGAGGAAATATAGAGACTCGAATTAGAAAAGTTATGGAAGGCGAATGTGATGCTACTTTGATGGCAGAAGCCGGCCTTAATCGTCTGGGATTGACAAAACATATTAAAAATAAATTCTCTTTGGAATATTTAACTCCCCCTGCAGGACAAGGGGCACTGGCAGTAATAACCAGAAAAGACAGTCCAATAAGAAACGTCATAGAAAAATTAAATCATTATATATCTTTCCAAGAAGTACTTGCAGAAAAAACCGTGCTTGAAAAATTAGGTATTGGCTGTCAATGGCCATTAGGTGCCATAGCACGCGAAAATAATGGTAAACTAGACCTTTATGCAGTTCTTCTAAATAGGGAAGGAGAAATTTTATCAAAAATCAATTTAAATGGATCAATTAAAGAAGCCAAAGAATTAGGTTTAATTGCTGCAAATCATATGGAGGATTATGTGTGAATAAAATTAATGTGGGAGTAATAGGCGTAGGTGCAATGGGATATAACCATGCGAGAGTTTACTACCGCCTTGAAGAAGCCAATTTAATGGCTATTTCTGATATAACACAAGGAACTTTAGCTAAAGTTTCAAAAAAATATGATGCACAAGGATTTGTGGATTATGAAAATATTCTAGAAATGCCAGAAATAGAAGTTGTGAGTGTTTGCGTTCCTACCACACACCACCATAATGTGGTAATGGATGCTATAGAGCATGGAAAACACGTTTTAGTTGAAAAACCAATTGCTTTTACACTGGATGAAGCCAAAGAAATGGTTAAGGCTGCCAAAAAAAAAGGTGTTAAGTTAGGAACAGGACATGTGGAAAGGTTCAATCCTGCTGTTCAGAAAGCCAAAGAACTCATTGAAAATGATGTTATTGGAGATGTAGTTTCAGCCTCTGCTAAAAGAGTAGGGCCTTTCCCTCCCCGAATCAAAGACGTGGGCGTAACTATTGATTTGGCGATTCATGATCTTGATGTAATGTATTACTTGTTTAGCGAACCAGTCGCGGAAGTTTATGCAACTATGGGTAGTATACTCGAAAGATGTGAATTTGAAGATCATGCAGAAATCATGACTAAATTTAACAGTGGAATAACCGGTATTTTAGAAGTAAACTGGTTAACTCCTTACAAAAGGCGTGAGCTGGAAATTACTGGAACTGATGGTATAATTTCTATTGATTACATTGATCAAAGTATTGATGTATTTGGAAAATTTGCTCAAGATGTTCAAATAAAACACGAAGAACCATTAAAAGAAGAAATAAAATCATTCCTTTCATCAATTGTTAATGATGAAGAGCCTGAAATAACAGGAGACGATGGAATCTATGCTCTTAGAACTGTTCTGGCTGCCATGAAATCTTCCAGAGAGCATAGGCCTGTTAAATTAAATGGAGAGTAATTCAAGAGAATAATTAATTTATTATAATATATAATATCCAGTACCAGTGAGGGTTGTAAATGAATCAGGAACTTATAAAAAAAGCTAATGAGCTGAGAAGCAGAGGTTTTACTACAGGAGAAATAGCCGACGAACTGAATGTTTCTAAAGACACAGCAAGATGGCTAAC
The DNA here is from genome assembly GCA_023249725.1 of Methanobacteriaceae archaeon. Lineage (GTDB taxonomy): Archaea > Methanobacteriota > Methanobacteria > Methanobacteriales > Methanobacteriaceae > UBA349. The sequence goes on along the minus strand of JAHFBZ010000089.1, from coordinate 6,215 downwards.
ACTACAATCTACAGGTAAAAAAATGGGAGAATCAGTAGAAAAAGCTCCTGTGGATTTTGCAATTAACTGGGAAAGTTTAGGTGGCAGTTCTGCCCGTTTAAGATATGTTTCTGCTGCCATGGCAGATATGGCATTAAAACATGGAACAGCTGATGTGGTTGTTGGTATTGCGGTTAGTGGAGTACCATTTGCCACCATGATGGCTGATGTCATGGATGTGGAATCTGGTTTAGAAACATCAATTGCTGTTTTTCACCCAATTAAACACAGGAAAGGCGAAGATGCAGCAGGGGCCATAAGTAGTAATTTTGCTTCAGTGAATGGTAAAAGAGTAGTAATAGTCGATGATGTTATTACCAGTGGTCGCACTATAAAAGAAGTTATCAATGTCCTTAAAGATCAAGGAGCTATTCCCACTGCAGTAACCGTCTTGATTGATAAAAAAGGAATTTCTCAAGTTTCAGATGTTCCTGTTGAATCATTAATCCAAGTCAGCCGCCTTGGATAATTACTTATTTTTTTATTATTTTTAAAATTAAATTCAAATTTTTTTAATTTTAATTTAAGTTTTTTATTATTATTATTATTATTATTATTTTGAAAATAGGCCCCGAATACAAATTAATCTCTTTTAATTGATTTTTAACAAAAATAAAAATTTTGGAGTATATTTACTTCAAATATTAGATTATTACTTTTTAATAGTATTTTAAATCATTAAAAAAAGTTCTTTGCTGATTTTAATAAAATATTAATACATGAGACATAAAGTTCCGTTAGTTTATAGAGACAGGAATTTAATATCCCTGTCTCCAAAAAAAGCACTATTAATTTTTGTTAGATTATGTGAATTTATAAAAAAATTGTTTATTTATGGAGGATATTTACCTGCGTTATGGGGGCCTTCACTTAATTTAACTGTTTGTTTTATTTTAAATATTTCTTTAGACTTCCGAATACTTGCAATTTCTTTTTTACTTCCATTAATTGTTTATAGTCATGATTATCATGAAGATTTAGAAAATGATGCTAAAACTAATCCTGAAAGAGCAAATTTTTTAGACCCCAAGAGAGGTAAACAATTAACACTTTTTTATCTTACTCTAATGGGGATTTTACTAATATGGTTATTCAATTTTGCAATAATAGTATTCGTGATAACCATTTTTATAATGGGAATCCTTTATACTGGATTTTTAAAGGGAATAACTAAAAAAATTACGGCCTTTAAAAATTTTTATATAGCTTTAATTTGGGGATCTTGGGGAACATTTCTAATTGCTATTTACCATAAATCAACATTTAATATGGGCTTTATTTTCTTATTTTTGTTTATTTATTCTAAAGTAATTATAAATACTATTTTTTTCGACCTGAAAGACACAAAATCAGATAAAAAATCTGGCTTAAAAACTATGCCTGCTGTTTTAGGAATTAAAGATACAATCAACTTTTTAAAAGGGATTAACATATTAACCTCAAGTATTTTAATAATAGGAGTGTATTTAAAAGTTTTACCTCCAATTGCCATATTTTTAACACTTTTTTATGCATATACCTCTCATTATCTGAAATTAGGCCATGAGAATCCACCAGAATTGTCAAATAAGTCATTTATTGCAGATATCGAGGCCATACTATATCCTGGACTATTGGTTTTTATAAAATTTTTATTTGGAAGTTAATTTCTAAGAAATATGGAGATTATAAAAACTTAAAAAAATAGTAAAGAATTTCAAGATAAAACTCCAATGAAAATTATAAATCATTTAATAAATACAGAATACTCAAAAAATGAAAATTAAAGGTCATTAAGGCCGGTATCTTAAAACAGCACCTATTCCACCAAAAGCACGGAGGAGTTGCATTCCTTCTTCTGTTTCAGTAGATACTATCTCTACTTCAGACCCAACTTCCTCTGACATTTCAACAAAGTCATCAATTACATCTTTACTTTCTACAACTTTCATTTTTTCATTACAGTTATTGCATTTTTGTTCAGGCTCAGATTCTGAATTTTTAGATGTGTATTGGGAAGTATGACCACAAACAGAACATTCATAGCTTATTCGCTTAGAATTAAGGTCTTCAGACAATAAAAGAATTTCAACAGCACCCATTTGAAGATTCTGTCTCACTTCTTTCTCACCATAAGAGGCCAGTCCATTATCACTTACCAGCTCATGCAAGAACTTTTGAACCAGCTTCTTTTCACGCATTACATCAATTTCAGTTAAAACATCCATTGATTTATCAATGACCTCACGAATACCAAATTCCCCAGTATATGAAGTATCAACAGTAGTTATTACCTTTTTCTTTATTTCATGATTCATATAGTCGCCTTTAAGGAATTCTTCCTTAGTATGGCCAGGACCACCCAACACAACACCGTCTAAATCAGGTAATGGTAACCATGCATCATTGATATGTTCACCTATTCTTTTCAAAAATTCGTGTGCTGCCAATTCAATAACACGATCAAACCTTCGTTGAGATTGACCTCCGGCCTTATGCTTTCCTGGTACTCCACTGGTTAAAGTTTTGACGATGTCAATTCTTTTACCCCTTAAAATAGCAATAGTAGCTTCTTTTCTATCAAGAACCGCCAGACCATAAACATCCTTATCCCCCAGCATTTCTTGAAGAGGTTCCAAGAAAAACTCAGAATTACAGTGATAGGTATAGGTTTGAATTGATTCTGGAGGCTCGAAAACATAAGTCTCCATTTTTTCTGTGCCCGGGCCACCTCTAGGTATCATCCCTACAAACATTACTAATCCGTGCTCAGGAGGTTTTGGAAACAACCTCAATCGTTGTATTATAACTTCAATAGCAGATTGAACATTTTTTTTGGTTGATTTACTCTTGATGTTTGCACTCTGACTCATTTCTTCTCGCATGTGCTTGGCAACATCACTGACCTGTTTGTCTGGCGGGATATAAACTGAAACAAGTTCAGTTCCTCTGCCTTTTTTATCGGCAAGCTCCTTTAAAGTTCTTTTAAATTCATAAAGATCTTTTGATGATATTTCAGTCAATATAATCACTCCTGATCTATAAAAAATACATTCAATGAATTATAATTAAACTAGATGTCAATTCCTAAAATATTCAATTATGGATAATATTAATTAATTCTTAATTTAATCTAATTTAATTTATAATTCTAGATTCGTAAATTTTTATAAATTTTATTAATGTAGAATATTTTATTTAGTTTTTTTAAATGAAATTAATGTATTATTAAGTAAATAAATTATATTCATGGCTATTAAGTAAATTAGATATCATATTTTTTTATATATATTTTAAATAAACAGTTATAAACTATGTTATTTAAGGTATAAAGTTATACTTCTAATTACATTATCAATTATATAATAAATTAAATATTTAAATAGATTAAAATAAGATTCACAACTGGTTTTAATTTAAAAAATTTATTAAATTTCATTTTATAAACCAGTTTTAAAGAATTAATCAATTAAATTAATATTTTCAATAATATAGTTGAGAAGGTTAAGGCCTTTAGCATGGCCAGGCGATCATTATGAGAATTGTAGTAACTATCGGCGGATCCATTATAATAAAAGAATATAACCACCAGAAATTTGAAGATTATGCGGAAATTTTAGGCTCCCTAAAAGAACAGCATGAGATATTTGTGGTTGTAGGTGGTGGCCAACCGGCCAGAGATTACATAAAAATAGCACGAGACCTAGATGGTGGTGAAGCACATTGCGATGATATTGGTATAGATGTTACCAGATTAAATGCTAAACTATTAATTATGGCACTTGGTAATAATGCATATCCTTTAGTTCCAGAGAACTTCCACCAAGCACTAGAGTATTCTACCAGCGACAGAATAGTTGTCATGGGCGGTACTGAACCAGCCCATAGCACTGATGCAGTAGGTGCCATTCTAGCTGAATTTGTGAAAGCAGATCTTTTAATAAATTTAACATCTGTAGATGGCCTTTATGACAAAGATCCAAATAAACACCAGGATGCCCAGCTTCATGAAAACGTTACGGCCACCAATATGATGGAATTTTTGGCAGATAAGGATGTAAAGGCCGGGACATACGAATTTTTTGATATGACTGCTATTCAAATGATAAAGCGATCTGGAATAAAAACCATTATTGCTAATGGAAATTATCCTGAAAACTTATTAAATGCTTTAAATGGAAAAATAGGAACCGTTATAATCCCAGAATAATGAAAATAAACATGTTAAAATTTTTATTTAAATATTAATTTATTATATTAACAAATAAAATTTAATAAATAAAGTTAAAGAGGTATAAATATGACCAAGCCACACCGACACTGTTCCGTTTGCGGAACTCCCATACCATTAGAAGAAAGAACCTGTTCAGATAAATGTGAAAAAATCTTAATTGACAATCGGAATAAAGTCAATAAAACTAAAAAGATTATTTATGTGTTATTTGCTGCATTTGTGCTTATTTGGTTAGGGATGACCATTTATGGTAAAATGTGATTTAAATTCATTTTTATAGTTTTTAAATAGCTGAATAGAAATTAATTACTCTAATTCATTCTATTCTTTCTCTAATTCTTTATTTTCTATTTTAATTTATATATTATCCATATTAGTTCTTTATTTCTATTTTTGAAGTTTATAAGCATAATAAGTAAGTGCCAGGCCAATAAAAATGCCCAAATACATAGGATTAATAACCCCAAGTCCCATTAAAATATAAATTAATCCCAAAACCAATAAAATGTTTCTAAGATCCTTTTGGTACTTATTAGAATATCCTGATTTAAGAATAAGATATCCTGATGCTCCAAGCAGTATTCCAACTATTAAAAGCCATATTTCAATGACATAAATTTGATATATTAACGAAATCCCCAATAGTAGAGAAAATGCAACTATAACTAACCAAGCCATTTTTATTCTTTCATTTGAAATTTTTTCAAAATTAGTATCCTTAAATTCACTGAAAATTATTAAAAGGCAAAGGCCAAGTAGAATCAGACCAGAAATCTTACTCAAGGCAACCGAACCTAAATATGGATAAATAATAAGAATAATACCCGCAGCTGCAGATAAATAAGCAATTTTATCACTTTCTGGCATTTTATAACCCCTTAATTAATTATATTTATTCTCCTTTTAAATTTGATTATAAATAAAGTTGATTGAATTATTTTAATTAGGTGAAATTTTAATAATATAAAAACATCATAAAATATTTTCTTATTAATTAATTATGTTCTCTAGTGATATTTCTTTATTTAATTTGTTCAATTTATTTTTTAATTGAGGATATGATTTAAATTGGAATTCTTAGAAATTCAAAAACTCCTATCATTTTTAAACCAATATAAATTAAAATGGCTGAGAATATGTATCTCAAATAATTTTCAGGCAATTTTTGTGCTGTTCGGGCACCTAATTTAGCCATAGGTATGCTAAAACCAGCTAACACTGCAAACTGAAGCAAATTTATATATCCCACCGAATACTCCGGCAATCCTGGAACCCCTAGACCATTAAATGTATAAGCTATTATGCCACCCAAAGATGTGAGAACAATGACTGCTGTAGATGTTCCCACCGCCTCAATCATTCTAAATCCAAGTAAAATAACCATGATTGGGACCAAAATTATTCCCCCACCTATTCCCAGTAGGCCAGAACAAAATCCTGCTATAAATCCATAAAATAACAAGTGATAAGCATCTAAAATCTTTTCTCCAGATTCATTAGGATTAATATACTTTAAAAACTGAATTACTACCAAAAATATTAAAATTCCAAAAAGGATTTTTAAAATTGCACCAGGAGTATGGGCCGCAAAAAAACCGCCTAAAATTCCTCCAAAGAAACCAGCTAAACCTAAATAAATTGCTGGTTTAAATAGGACGCAGCTATTTTTATGGTGCGTATACACACCACTTAAAGCCGTGGGAAACATTACGGCTAGGCTAGTTCCAAAAGCCATCCGAATAGCTGTATCTGTGTCCACACCTAAAGATTGTAGCAAGAAAAACTGTATCGGGGCCAGAATAAATCCACCCCCCACCCCTAGTAGGCCTGTGAAAAAACCCACCACAATGCCAGTTATAGCTAAAATAAAGATGTAAATAATGTTAATTTCCATGATACTATTTAGAATTATGAATCATATAATTTATTCCATAAAATAAATTTAAAATTAATTAATATAATA
>JAHFBZ010000088.1 GCA_023249725.1 Methanobacteriaceae archaeon | reverse complement strand
ATATGCAGGTTACACTCAGTTGTATTTATTCCACTATGCTCGTAAATCTGGGCTTTTGGATAAATTAAAACCATCTAAAAGTTGATTATATTCTCTTACTGTATTTCATTTCCTGGAATTTAATCTTAAATGTTGCACCAGGGCTTTTTTGCATTTTTAGACTTCCATCTAGCTGGTTTATAAGGCCGGATACCAGTTCTAGGCCTAGAGTTTCTGAATGTTTTAAGTCGATTTCTGGGGAAATACCTATTCCGTTGTCTTGTATAACCAATTCAAATTCATTTGATGAATTTTTATTAAATTTAATCCGAATTTCACCAGGTTTATTGTCGGGAAATGCGTGTTTAAGACTGTTACTCACCAGTTCATTAATTATCAATCCACAGGGTATGGCGGTATCTATCCCTACTTTAACTTCTGGTATATCCACGAAAATATCTAAATCCTGCCTTCCATAATTCCGCACCAGATCATCCACTAAATGCTGAGTATAGCTTGTCATTTCTACTTGAGCTATATCTGATGAGCGATAGAGCTTTTCATGCACTAGGGAAATGGATCTAATTCTATTTTGATAATCATTAAAATGATCCAGAATTTCTTCATCTTTTATATGTCCTGCTTGAAGATTTAAGAGGCTGGAGATAAAAAAGCGTTAAAAAACCAATTAGGAATACTATAACTGATAATAACTGTGATAATTGTTTATTTGATTTATTATTCCTTTTATCTTGTAGCAAGTATAGTGCAAAACCAATTAAAACAAAACCCAATCCTACATTGGTTTTAATGGTAGAAAAACCCTCACCCGGACTTAATAAAATATCAATGTTAAATGTCCACCCTATAATGACTAGAATACCAAATATGATGGTAATTAAGCTAATTAGTTCGGAAATTGATTTTAACTTGAGGGAAGTGTTTTTAGCCTTGGACATAATTAACCAACAATATTCATATTAAATTATGGCATTAGATAATACTTATATTTGCTCATAATCTCCAATTTATTAGATTAAATGCGTTTTTGAAACTATTTATAATAATTTAAGAATTAAAACACAGTATTGAATAAACTGAAAAATTAGATAATTTAGAAATAAAGTAGAAACAATTAATTTATTATTAGTTTATTGACAATATGTTATTCATAAGATTAATATAATCCTGATAAAGAATAACATTAGTTATTTATCATGATAATCTGGAGGATAATCAATTTCAATGATGAAAATTGACTTAATAGGTCTTTAAAAGAATTTAAGAACTTTTAATTAAATTATGGAGGATCTCCAATGTTGAATAATGAAAATTCTACAGAAAATAATCTGGAAAATGCTAAAAATAAAATTTTAGGTATGCTGGATGACTATTCTTTGAAAGAAATTTCAGATGTTGTATATGAAGAAACCAGGGCCCTTACTAAAAGTGAAAATTGTTATGTGGCCTTTGTTGATCCAGAAAATAAGGACAGTGTAGGTATTTCGTTTTCTCACCTAACCCAGGGATGCCAGTACTATGCAGATTTAGGGGAAGCAAGATTTAAAATCCGAAAAGATGGAACTTACGGTGGCCTTCTAGGTTATTCTCTGGATACTGGAGAGTCATTTTTCACCCATAATCCTAAAAATCACCCGGCAGCTCATGGATTGCCGTCAGGACATGAACCAGTGAGCCAATTTCTTTCAGTGGCTGTTAAAAATGAGGATGAAATACTTGGCCAGATTGCATTGGCCAATCCAGAGGAAAATTATTCTCATAATCATCTGGAAACAACGGAAGAAATAGCTAAGGTCTATGCCACGGTTTTAGAGCAATATTGTCTGGGAAAAATTAATATGAGGTAAATATTGTATTCCTTTATATCTTATATTAATTAGTTTATATTAATTAATAACTAAAAAATAATTTTATTAATATTACTTTACTGTTATTTTGCTTACTTTTATTAAAATTTAGATAATCAAGAATTTAAACGAAAAGGAAGAACAGCATAATTCCCATGGCAAGCAAAAAAACTAGCATAATTACAACTACTTGAATTAGTTTCGTTTTCTAATTTTCATTCATATAATTTCCCTTTTCTCCCTATAATCACTAAAAATTAGAATATGAATATAAAATTTGAATAAAAAATTAATATTAAAAAATAATAAAGAAAAGATAGATTATTCTTCAATAACCCTTACTTTTTCCATAACATCCTTTTCTTGGATGGAATTGACTACACTCATTCCATTGGTCACTTTACCAAATACGGTGTGTACTCCGTCTAGGTGTGGTTGTGGGGAGTGAGTTATAAAGAACTGGCTTCCTCCAGTGTCTTTACCAGCGTGAGCCATGGACATAGCACCTCTAACATGTTTATTTTCATTTATTTCACATTTGATGGTGTATCCCGGGCCTCCTGTACCGTTTCCTTTAGGACATCCTCCTTGGATTACGAAATCTGGGAGTACTCGGTGGAAAGTTAATCCGTCATAAAATCCTTTATTAGCTAGTTCTTCAAAATTGGCCACAGTATTTGGAGCGTCTTCATCAAACATAACCAGTTCAATATTTCCTTTTTTAGTTTCAATAATAGCTTTTTTCATTTTATTCACCTGATTCAGATTATATTTGTTTAAAAATATGTTAATTAATGTATTTTAGAGTATGTTGTATGTCTGGACATTTATTATTTTTAAATTATTTCCATATATTATATGGAGATTGATTATTTTCACTATTTTTAATAGGTTATGGATAATACTACGAAGAAAATTATAGCAGCACTTATTAATAAGCGAAACCAACTAAATATTAAATTGCCGGTTACAAATGGTATTTAAAAATTTGTGACTACTTCCTAATTAATATAATGGGATTAACTAATAAAGTGCATTAGCATTAATTATAAGCATTGATGATTTAAATCCATGCTTAAGTTCTATTAACCGATTATTTAACAATAAATAGGGCAATACCATTTATAATTAGTTTTTAATTAAGAATATCAGGTGATATGATGAATACTCAGGATATCATGGATTTAGATAAAAAATTCGTCATGCAAACTTACGGTCGCCAGCCTTTGGCCCTTTCTCATGGAAAAGGAGCTGAGGTATGGGATGTGGAAGGAAAATCCTATCTTGACTGTTTTGCAGGAGTGGCAGTGAACAATGTAGGCCATGCCCACCCTAAAGTGGCTTTGGCTATATGTCACCAGGCCCAGAGAATGATTCACTGTTCTAATGTTTACTACACACAGGAACAGGTAGAATTAGCCAAGTTACTTACACAAGTATCTCCCCATGACAGAGTATTCTTTGCCAATAGTGGTGCCGAGGCCAATGAGGGAGCCATAAAATTGGCCCGAAAATACACGGGAAAAGGCGAGATCATATCCACTGATAATTCTTTTCACGGACGTACTCTGGCCACAGTAACTGCTACTGGTCAGGACAAATATAAGGAACCATTTAAACCACTTCCTGGGGGATTTAAACACGTCCCCTATGGGGATATACAAGCCATGGTTGAAGCCATAACTGAGGATACTGCAGCAATTATACTGGAACCTATTCAAGGTGAAGGGGGAGTAATTGTACCTCCAGAAGGTTACTTGCAAAATGTGCGGAATATATGCCGTCAGAGAGATATTTTACTTATTCTAGACGAAATTCAGACCGGATTTGGTCGCACCGGAGAAATGTTTGCTTCCAATTTATTTGGTGTGGAACCAGATATAACTACCATAGCTAAGGCCATGGGGGGCGGATACCCAATTGGTGCTATACTAGCTAATGAGAGAATAGCTTCTGCATTTGAACCGGGAGATCATGGATCAACTTTTGGAGGAAATCCATTGGGCTGTGCTGCTGCTAAGGCAGCCATTGAGGTTATACTTGATGAAAATCTGGTTCATCAATCTCAAGAATTAGGGGCTTACCTTAAAGCAAATCTAGAACAGATGGCTTCTAAATATGAAATAGTAAAAGAAGTACGGGGTAAAGGCCTAATGATAGGTATAGAACTCACAAAAAGTTGTGGAGATGTAGTTACTGAGGCTCGAGAACAAGGTGTTCTTGTAAATTGTACTGCAGATACGGTTGTTCGATTGTTACCACCTCTAATAATTACTAAAGAACAATTAGATGTAGTGGTAAAGGTTTTGGACGCAGCACTGGCCAAAATGTCTACTAATCCTAAACCACTTAGTGATTTATAATTTTTAGTAAAAAATAAATTCCAGTTAATGCTTTACAAAAAGCTTTTTAATTTTTTCTTTATTTTATATTTTTTTCCACATCTGAAATTAAACTAATATGATTAAATATCTTTTTCTTCTAAAAAACTTTCAAACCAATTAGACAGATTTAAAGACTTTATTTCTTCTAAAATAGCCCATTTAAATTCAGTGTGTTCTGCACTGATTTTCAAATCTCCAGAATTCACTTCTACAGTCATTATTACATGCACGGAGTGTATATGGGGAAGATCCTGCTGAGCTATACCCACTGCTCGATTCAGAGAGATATCTAAATTGGTCTCTTCTGTGATTTCCCTTATCATAGCATTGTCAAAGGATTCTCCTGATTCTACCTTACCTCCGGGAAGTTCCCAGCAGCAGGGATTACTTCGAGAATCAGGGGCACGTTTTAAAATAAGAATATTGTTATCAGAATCTTTTATTATGGCTCTAACTACCAGCCCAAACGGTTTATTGGTCATTTTATTCTCCTTTAATCTTTATTGGTAGATTTAATAATTTTTATTAATCCTAAAAACCTATAATTAAACTGTATATTTTCCTGGCCTTGAAATAAATAATTAATATGACTAAATGTCTTTTTCTTCTAAATCTATTTGCTTCAGCTTGGATTTTAGATATTATATATTTTTTTAAATAATTTATAATTTGAAAATATAAATATATGGGAAGATGTGTAATTAAGGAGTTTTATAAATTTAAGAAAAGATTTTTTGTCAGATCATTTAGTGGAAAGAAAATTGTGAAATATGAATTAGTCAGAGATAAGATATGAATTTGGATCTCATAAGCTGTTATGAATGTACATCATGGAATTACTTAAATTAATTTATAAATATTCATTTAATTGTTTTTATAAATTTAAATAAAATGAAAAATAGAAAGTTGATGTTAACTTAAGTTTATTTGGAGGATTTATAGATGGTTTTCGATTTAGAAATTAGCGAAAAAGGCAATCTAAGCATTGGCGGGGCCGACGCTACAGAGATTGTCCAGGAGTATGGAACTCCTTTATATGTTATAGATGAGAATAAAGTGCGAGAAAATTACCGTCGAGTTTACGAGGCTTTTTCCAAGCATTATGATGATTTTCAAATATTCTACGCCTGCAAGGCCAATACCAATCTTTCTGTGCTGCGTATTTTAGAACAAGAAGGTAGTGGTATAGATGCAGTATCACCTGGGGAAATTTACACTTCTTTACTCACGGGATTTGATCCTCAAAGAATTCTTTACACGGGAAACAATGTAAAAGATGAAGAAATGGAGTTTGCCATAGAAAGCGGTGTTAGATTAAATGTTGATTCTGTTTCTCAGCTTAAAAGACTGGCCAAAATCGTGCATCCTAAAGGTTTTAAAATATCTTTCCGGATAAATCCTATGGTTGGAGCTGGCCACCATGAGCACTGTATCACTGGTGGAGAAATGAGTAAATTCGGAATAATGGAAAAAGAAGCTGTTGAAGTTTATAAATTAGCTAAAGAGCTTGGATTTGATCCGGTAGGTATTCACACCCATATTGGATCAGGTATTCTGGATCCAGAACCATTCAAACTGGCAGTAACCACTCTCATGGATATTGCAGGTGATATTGCAAAGAATGCTGGAGTTAAGTTCGAATTCATAGACTTTGGTGGGGGACTGGGAATTCCTTATACTCCTGAAGAGGATATACTAGACATTGAAACCTTTGCCAAAGAAATAACGGATTTATTCAAGGAAAAATTGGCTCAATACAATCTGGGAAAACCAACCATGTGTATAGAACCTGGAAGGTATATAGTAGGCGATGCATCTTACTTACTGGCCAAAGTAAACACGGTAAAACAGAGTTATCGTAAATTTGTAGGAGTAGATGCAGGATTCAATACTTTGCTGCGCCCGGCCATGTATGGTTCCTATCACCACATTGTGGTGGCTAACAAACCTCAAGCAGAAGCAGTGGAAGAAATAGACGTCGCTGGAAATGTATGTGAATCTGGAGATCTTTTTGCCAGAGATAGGCCTCTTCCAGAGATAGAAGAAGGAGATATAATCGCTATTATGAATGCTGGGGCCTATGCCTTTTCCATGGCTTCTCAATACAATTCACGGCCAAGAACGGCGGAAGTACTGGTAAAAGATGGTGAAACTGATTTAATAAGGGAAAAAGAATCCATTGCGGATGTTTTAAATAAACAAATCCTTCCTGCAAGACTTTTAAAATAAATTCATAAAATATGGAGATAATATTATTGAGGTATTGGAGATTATAGGGAGATTATAAAATGAGTAAAGTTAACATTTTATTTTCTAAAATGCACGGTCTAGGAAACGATTACGTGGTAATTGATGAGATTGAGAGCGAATGTATTAGTGAAGATAAAAAAAGCGAACTTGTGGTGGAATTATGCCGAAGAGGATTCTCAGTAGGAGCTGATGGAGTAATATTTGTAGCACCGGCTACGGGAGAAGGAGATATAAAATTCAGTATATTCAATGCCGATGGTAGTGAAGCTGAGATGTGTGGAAATGGTATAAGATGTTTTTCCAAGTTTGTTTATGATAATGGGATTATTCGCAAGGAAAAAATAGATGTAGAAACCCTAGCCGGCATTAAAACGGTTGAAATGACTTTTTCGAATGGGAAAGTTGAATCTTGCAGGGCTAACATGGGTAAAGCCACCTTTAAAACTAGTGAAATACCTATGGATGTAGCAGAAGATGAATTTGTAGATAAATTACTCAAGGTAGAAGGACAACCCATGCAGATGACAGCTTTAAGTGTGGGAAATCCTCATGCCGTTATATTTGTAGATGATGCTGGTGAAATTGACCTTGATAAATGGGGCCCGGCCATTGAAAATCACCCATCATTTCCCCAAAGAACCAATGTGCACTTTGTAGAGGTGGTTTCTACTAAAGAAATAATTATGACTACTTGGGAACGAGGAGCAGGCCCTACTTTGGCCTGTGGTACGGGGGCTACTTCTTGTGTTATTGCAGGCAATAAACTGGAAAAATTAGCAGAAAGCGTACTGGTGCACTTACCTGGTGGAGAACTCCAAATTGATGTTTATTCTGAAGAAAACGAATTAGGGGCCTTCATGGAAGGAGATGCTGTTTTAGTATTTGATGGAATAATGGTTATGGATGTTTAAATCGACTTAACCATTAAATTCTTTTTTTATAGCACAACTCTTTAAAATTAACAATAAAACAAGAGCCTGAATTTTTAACCAGTTTTATTTCACCATCGAGTTGCTTAACCAGACTATTTATTAATTGCATTCCCAAAGTTTCAGTATTTCTGAAATCAATTTTTTCAGGGAATCCTATTCCATCATCACAAATTTTTAAAATATATTCTTCGTTTTTAGGAGCCATTTGTATTTTTATGTTTCCTTTAGAATCTTTAAAACCGTGTTTTAGGCTGTTGGATATCAATTCATTTATCATTAATCCACAGGGAATAGCTGTTTCTATATTTAAATAAATATTTTTAATATCAATGTGCATTCTCACATTTCCTGGAATTTCGATATAGCTATTTATAAGGCTTTCTGAAAGGTTTTCTACATATTCTCCGAAATCAATACGATTTAAACTGATGGAGCCATATAATTTCTCGTGAATCAGGGCCATAGATCGTACACGATTCTGACTTCCAATTAAAACATCTTGAGTTTTATTATCTTCAATATACTGGCTTTGTAGATTCAATAAACTGGAAATTATCTGTAGATTATTTTTAACCCGGTGGTGAATTTCCCTTAGCAGTACTTTCTTTTCTTCTAAAGATTCCAGGATTTTGTTTTCATTTCCAACTTTTTGCAAGGCAAGGGTGTAAAAATCAGCCAGCCTTTCCAGGGCTTCCAAATCATTTTTGCTGTAATCTTTTTTAGAATTGGAAACTGCAATTTGACCAACATTTATTCCTTCATTTAAAACAGGAACTGAAAGAAATTTATTAATATTTAGGTGGCCCCTGATATTTTTAAATAAATTGTGTTGAGATGCATCATTAGTAAAAAAACCCTCTTTTTCATCAAGACTATGCCTCATTAAACTATTATTCTCATTATCTGAGGTTCTGATGACGCGATTAGAAAAATAATAGTTATCTGGAATAGGTGGCATCATAGAAAGAATTTTCATGTTCTTAGTTCCGGTAATTAACTCAGATACAAAACCTACTTCACTTTCTGTTAATTCCATAGCCTGGGTCAAAATAACCGATGCTATGTCTTCCAAGCTGGTTTGAGAAGAAACTAATGGGGCATATATTTTATTCAAGGATTCATTGACTTTTAACTCCCATTTCAATCTATCAACAGCATTATTTCTTTCACTAACATCCATTAGGGATAGTAAAGTTTTC
>JAHFBZ010000087.1 GCA_023249725.1 Methanobacteriaceae archaeon | reverse complement strand
TTATTATATCCTGGCTTCTGGCTAAAATCGCGACATTTGATGGATTAATCTCAATATCCGTGCCCATACAAAAATTCAAGAAATCATTTATTATACTCTCAAAGTTTTCATTATCCTTATTATAGCCATTTATTTTAGGAATAAAAGGATAATTAGACACTTCTTTATTAACAGAAACTGAACATTTTTCTAAACTAGACAAATGATGAGTAAAATTGCAAATATTCTGTGAGCTCCTCATATTTTCATTCATAGTTATAGATTTTTTCCATACGTTGAATTTATGATTAAACAATTCAGGTTTTGCATTATTCCATTCAAAAATTGCTTGATCAGGGTCACCTACAAGAATTAGATTTTTTAGCCCTGCTTTGAAAAGAGTATCTATAATTTCCATTTGAATATCAGAAGTATCCTGAGCTTCGTCTATAATAACATAGGGGAATCTTGAAGCAATTAATTTAGAAATAAATGGATATGATTTAAGTAATTTCATGGAAAAATAATTTGCATCAGATTGGTTAACATATCCCTCTTTTTTAAGTTTTTCTTTCATTTTTTCAATGTTTGAATAATTTTTATCTGGTTTTCCTTTTTTAGTTAATTTCTGTAGCTTAAAATTGATTCTACCAATATAAATAAGATTTCCATGTTTATCATAGCTAATTTTATCAAAATACTGGTAAGGATCTGTATGATATTGCGTTTTATGTTTCCAGGAATAAGCAGGTTTTCCAGCTAAAACTGGTCTAGCATTGGAATTTAAAATAAGATGACCATATGGGAAAAAAATAATATTATTTATAAAACTATCAATTGTACCTAAAAAATGAGGATGGGAAATGGGTGTACTAATATTAAACTCATTTTTTAGTTTTTTTTCAATTTCTTTCCAAGCTACATTTGTAAAAGAAATAGTTGCAATGCCTTGATATTTAAAAGGCCAATTATTTATTAGGTTTGCCATTTTAGCTGCCACGGTAAATGTTTTACCACTGCCTGGGCATGCACGAACAACAAAATTACCATCCTGATTACATATCTTTTTTTGAGTATCAGTTAAAACTTTAGTTATGTTAACGCCTCATAAAGTCCATTACTTTAATTAATGAGTTCCTTTTACTACAAATTTAATGGATTTTTCAATATAACCCGGAACATTAAAGTTGTTGTAATTCTCATTTTTTTCTAACTCCATAGATAATAAATATGCGAATTCTGATTTTTTAGTTAGTTTTTCAATAAAAAGTTTGGCTTGTTCATCAATATTATTTTTTTCAGTAATTTTTGCAGGCAGGTTTTTATGTACTTTTCCAATTATTTCAAAAAGAAGTTCGTTATTTGGGTTGGCTTTGAATAATTCATATTCAAAAGTTTTTTTAGCAAAATTAACTTCTAAATTCTCACTTCCTAAATTTTCTATGTTCTTAACTCTAGCTTTTATGCTTTTACCATTTTTTCCATCCCATTTGTCTTCATCATTATCAGAAATGATACCACATCTACATTTTAATCTCTTTTTTTCATTATTAGAATTAAATAACACTGCAAAATGCTTAAAAGCAACACCATTCACATTAACAACCTCTATACCATTCCTTTCAGTATCATATTCCTCCCCTAATATTTTACTGAAAATAGGGACTAAAATAGATTCTGAGATTCCTTCTACTAAAATAACCCCATTTGCAAATAATAATTGGGATTTTGTCACATCCAGAAACTTTTGTAAATATTTTAGACTATTTTTTTCTAAATCTAACTCATTAATTTGAGTTGAGGAAATTTTATTTTCGTTATTTTGTAAAATAGATAATAAATTAAGATCAGTTTTTGCAGTTATTGTAGGAGAATGAGATGTTACAATAATTTGGAATTCATGTTCTTTATTTAATTCTTCTAAATAATTGAAAAAAGTATTTTGAAGTTGAGGGTGTAAATGAGATTCCGGCTCTTCAATAAGTAATAAATTGTATTCTTCTTTTGAAATCTCTTTTTTTTGTTTAATATCTCCTAAAACCGCGGAAGTATAAATTAAGTTGTTTAGTCCTAATCCATTTTGCCAAATTTCAAAATATTGCTGTTCGTTATGATTTGAACCAATAATATCCTCAGAATATATAGGTAATTGAATAATTAAGTTCTGAACAAGCTTATCAAATTCAAAAGGTGTGAATCCAACTTTAATATCTTGTCTTTTTCCATCAGAAAAGTAAGATAATTTTTTTAAATGTTCAGATATTTTAGAATTACCATCCCCAATAAATGTTCTCCAGTTATCATCATCCAATATGTCAGTTATTGATTTTAAAAGTTCATCTTTCTTTTTTTGATCTTTTTCAGTATCTTCATCGATTATAATATTAGAATATAAATCTCCAAGAATATTTGCCCTATTTGGCCTTAAATTTTTATTTACGTCCCTAATGGCACTTAAATAAATGTTTCGTAATGCTAAACGAACTTCGTAAGGAACTGTTCCTCCTTCTTTTGCACCGCCCCAAACCGTCCTTTTCACCCTTTTACCCAATTTAGAATCAATAATTTCGTATTTATGGTGAAGTTGTAAACTATTATTCCCATTTTCGTCTAAAACATGTAAATCATTAAACCAAGCTGTTTCTATGTCTTTTTCGACTTGAAAAAATAAATGAAACTCGATATTTTTCAATTTGCAGTTTAAATCAGATTTATCAACTCTAAAGTCAGAAAGAGAACAATAAATATCCCTAGGTTGCTGAAAATCACTTAAACATAATCTTAGTGCATCTATCACAGTTGTCTTTCCAGAATTATTTTCACCAATTAATACATTTAGCCCTTTATTGAAATTAAGCTCTAAATAATCAATTGCACGAAAATTTTTTACTATAAACTTTTCTAAATACATTAGAAACACCCAAATCTAATATCATCAAATATACAACTGAATTATAATATTAATTCAAACTATCCTCAATAATCTTAATCTCATCATCATTAAGGCTATATAATTCATAAACCATCTGATCAATCTCATTATCAGTTTCCTCAATCTCCTGTAAGAGTGGCCTAATTTTAGAAACACTTTTCTCAAATTCCTCTTTTAGGGAAGTGAAATTTTCCCTATTTTTCACATCAACCTTCTTTTTCTTGAGTTCGGCCAGGAATTCATCAAGGGACAGTTCATAGTATTTTTCCAGCTTTTTAGAGAACTTTTCAACCTTGAATATATGAGCTAACCACTCTTTGAATGAGTTTGTTTCATTTTGAAGAGTTTTATTTAAATCAAGCATTTGGTCTGCTTTTTCAATGAATGGTTCCTGTTGTTCTGGTGTTGCTGGGTAAATGGGAAGTTCTTCAACCCTATTTTTCTTCCATTCAGAATATCCTGAATCTACTTTAACTCCAATCAATTTAAAAATAAAAAATATAACTTTAGAATTTAAAATTGGAAGCAAATATTTAATATTTTCCCCGGTAAGAATATTTGCGGGAGCTGTTGTAAATAATTCATCTTTAGAATATCCAAAATTAGGTCCTATAGAGAGATTGCCCCACATTATTTTTTCTTTTTTAAAATCTTCATAATAAGCACATGCTCTCAATTCCCACCAATGTTTGCCTTGATCAACACGCTTCTTCAGTTTGTCTTCATATTCAGTGAAATGGTCTTTAATTGAAGGATAATTATCAATTGAAACACCAATAGGTGTAAAAAGTAGATATAAATCTTTATCATCAATTTTGTATCTTTTTATGTCTTTACCTCTAATTAAAGACTTTATTATATCTTGATTATTTCTATTTTCAGTAATAAGTTCATCTTTTGTATTTTTATCAATGATAAATGCTTTATCAAAGCCCGTCTTGATTCCATAATAAATGTTTAAATCATATACATCTTTTAATTTTATTCCTATGTTCATGATTTTATCCATTAAATCTAATATTTGAGGATTTTTAAGGCTCCAAATTCCATTATCCAACCTTTTTTGAGAAATTTCAAAATCATCATTAATAATAAGTTTATTGTCATTTATTTCAGCTTTTTTAATGACGAATACTGCTGGATTTGTAGTTGCTTCCTCAAAAACACCTTTTCCAGTATAATCAACATATTTTACAAATTTATGTTTCAAAATAAAGTTTCTTAACGGCTCATCATTTTTTGTTTGGGTAAATTTATTAGAACAAATAAAAGAGAACATACCTTTATTTTTCAATAGATTGAGTCCTCTTTCAAAAAAATAAACAAATAAATCAGACATTCCAGTATAAACTTCGTAATTTTTCTTTAAAAATGGTTTAATCTCTTTAATACTTCCTTGTTTGACATAAGGAGGATTCCCCACAACCACATCAAAGCCACCATCATCAAATATGGCCCTAAACTCCTCATCCCAATTAAAGGCCTTGTCCCCTGCAAATTCCTTATCATCAATAAGTGGATTTCCACATTTAATATTATCATCCAAATTAGGTAAGGCCAAACCTTTCTTACAGACCTTTAAGAACAAAGATAACTTGGTGATTTCCACTGATTCTTCATTTAAATCCACACCATAGATATTATTTAAAAGAATCTCTCTTCTTTGGCCAATATTATCAATGTAGCGATCCAGAGATTTATTCTCCTTATACAACAATTCGTGAATGGCTTCGTGTATCTCCAGTAAAACATCAGCGCCTTTGTTTAAAAAGGCCCCTGAGCCACAGGCCGGGTCCACTATCTTAATATTCTTTAATTTTACATCTAATTTATCAATATTCGTGCCCCAGTACTCCTTAACTAATTCCTCAACGGTGTTGGCCTCGCCAGATAGACTTAAATAAGGAA
The DNA here is from genome assembly GCA_023249725.1 of Methanobacteriaceae archaeon. GTDB lineage: Archaea > Methanobacteriota > Methanobacteria > Methanobacteriales > Methanobacteriaceae > UBA349. The sequence continues at coordinate 3,829 of JAHFBZ010000087.1, read as the reverse complement.
TAATAGTATTGCGGCAAATATAATCAGTAATATATTCTGGAGTGTAAAATACCCCGTCCTTCTTTCTTCGGCCCCGATCATCGGCCTTTAATTCCTCTATATCTCCAATGGAATTCTCAAAGACGTGGCCCAGTATATTTACATCCAGTTCTGAGGAGAAATCAAAAGAAGAGATAACCAGTAAATTTTTATAAATAGGATTGATTTTAGCTCCATGGGGCCCAATCAGTTCTTCCACAGATTCCAAATCTTTTTCAAAGTCCCATTTTTGCCAGGTTTCTTTAAAGATGCTCACATCGTCAATGAGATCCCTTATCTTCAAGAAACTGAGATCATCTTTAAAAAGGCCCCCATTGTATTTGCTTATGCCTTTAAATTCATTCCCCACGTCAATGTATTCAAATAATTCATTGAGTCTTCTCCATAATGCAGTTCCCCCAATATCCCCATCTTTTATTGGTTTAGATAGTGTCTGGGTGGATAATTGAGAAGGTAGTAAATTTTCTATGTCCTCGGCAAAGCAGATGAACATGTAACGGTTTAAAATTAGCTGGGCATAGTGAATGGCCTCTTCCCTTGATAAATCATTGTTCTCTTCAATCTCTTTTAGTAACATTAACCGGGTTTCGTGGAATAATTTGTAGAAGTTCTTTTCCAGTTTTTTCTCTACCAGTATGGTTTCCTGGATTAATTTGTCTGCATATCCCGAAGAGATGTGACTCATACGAGAAAAACTAAGCATGAAATAACTAAACACGTCCTTTTCTAATAATTCCTCAGACATAAATGATATGTACTTGCCCTTGGTATGCCAATTATACAGTCTGAATTCATTATAATTGGACACCAGAATCCAGTCAATATCTCCCGTGTGCTGGGCATAGTCAAAGGCCTGGTCCACTGGGGTTCTCTTATCATTGGCCCGATTTTGTGGTTTGTCCAGGTCAGAATCAGATCCTTTTAATTCCACTACCATGAACTTTTTATCACCATTTTTAAGGACAAATTCACTTTTTCCCCGGCCAGCGTCCTCCTTTTCATCAAAAAGGATGTTTTCCTCTAAATCATAGCCCAGGATTTCTTTTAAAATAACTTCATAAAAATAAAGATAGTTACTGGTTTCTGACTTGAAGTCACCATTCTCCAGCTTGGATAAATGATCTTTAATTAAATCGTGCCGGGTAACTGTTAATTGCAGTTCTTTATCACTGGCCAGTTTTTTCATAAGGTTTTGATTGAAGAGATCGTTATCCATGAGACCACGCTTAACATAATTGAATAATATAATATGTAAGATTGTTATTTTCTTTATTATTTTAAATTGTCGATTTAATGCGCAATTATCAATAAAGTAAATATATAAAAATATTTAAAAAAAATCAGATTTAAAAAAAATAGATATTATAATCTCTTTTAATGTTCCTAACCGTTATAAAAAACAAAAAATTAAGATTTTAGTCTTTTTAAAGTAAACCGCTGGTAGTCCAGCATGCGGAAAGCTTCCGGGATTTTATTTATGTGAATGAGAGGATAAATCTCCGTGTTCATGACTAGAAATACTGTGGTATTTTTCGCCGGATGCATCCAAGGGATCTACATGAATTGTGGCATTGGATAGATATTTTAAATGGTGTAAAAGTTGATGTCGAACTTCTTTTGCTATTTCATGCCCTTCTTCGACAGATAGCTTAGAATCTACAGCTATATTTACTTCAGCATGAAGCCTGTGCCCTAACCACCTTACTCTTACTTCTCCAATATTATAAACACCATTAATATGAGTAACTGTGTGTTTAATTTCATCAATAACTTCTGGATCTACTCCATCCAGTAGTCGCGTGAAAACCGATTTAGCAGAATCCCAAACAATCTTTAAAATTATAACGGTTATTATAAGTCCAATTATGGGGTCAGCTAAAGGATAACCTAACCATACACCTACCGCACCAAATAATACAGCAAGACTAGTTAACCCATCTACACGAGCATGATGTCCATCAGCAATCAAAGCAGCACTGCCTATTTCTTTACCAATTTTAATACGGAATTCAGCAACAATCTCATTTCCAATAAAACCCACTATAGCGGCTATGATAACCGCCCACAAAAAATCTATGGATTGGGGATGGAAAAATCTATTAATAGATTCATATCCTGCCAGTATAGCACTTAATAGAATTATAAATACTATCACTACTCCTGCAAGATCTTCTACACGACCATAACCATAGGTGAAACGTTTGCTGGAAGCTTTTCGTGCCAGGATGAATGCTATCCATAATGGAATGGCAGTTGCAGCATCTCCAAAATTGTGGATAGTGTCTGCAAAAAGCGCCACACTTCCAGTAAAGAATACTATTAAAAGTTGAATTAGTGCTGTAGGCAATAATGCAATGAAAGACCATTTAACTGCCCAAATACCTCTTTCTGTGGTAATTATCGATGGATCAACCGCCCCGTGTCTGTGTTCATGTTCTTTAGAATCTTCATGCTTTTTTGAACTATTATTAGACATATGATGCTCCTTTTTACTAAACATATTATAAAAATGCAATTTCAATAAATATTTAGTAATACCTACTATTTAAAGATTCAACTTAATAGTAATACTTTTTTTATTATTATAAGTCCAAACCTTTAGAATTATCAAAATAATAGAATATATTGAACTGTTAACCTTTTATCAGAATATAATTATGAAAATAAAATAGAATGTATAAAATAAAATCCATAAAATTTAAATAGAATGTTACGGGATTATGTGTAATTAATCAATTTTTTTTGCATTATAATGGGTTTTCTTATTTTAGAAGATTCAATTTATTCATATAAGATTTTCCTGTAAACTTAATGGAAAAATTCCAGAAATGGAGAAATTAAACTCTTCTTTTGTTGATATTTGATATTTACTCTTTTATCACAGATTTTGATTAGTAATCTCATTTTTAGAAGATGAATTACCATGAATAATTTAAAATAAGATCTCATTATTATAAAAAAATAAGTTTTAAGCAATTAAAATGAATAAAATAAATTTTAAACAACTCATATAGAATTTCAGTTATTGATAAATCATAAAAACAAATAGAATTAATTATTTCCACTTTAACGAATATTTCAAGGATTATTACCATGTCTTTCATAAGTAAAATAAAAAATAAAATAAAAAATTTAAATACGAAAACAGAAGTCTTATCTGGAACCACCGTGGCCCTGGCCCTGGTTCCCGAAGCCATAGCTTTTTCCATTATCGCCCATGTAAACCCCCTGGTGGGCCTTTATTCCGCCTTTATTATCGGATTAATAACGGCTATGATTGGTGGCCGGCCTGGTATGATCTCTGGTGCTACCGGAGCAGTGGCTGTGGTAGTGGTGGCCCTGGTGATCCAACATGGTCCAGAATACTTATTTGCCGCTGTGGTTTTAATGGGAATTATACAGATAACCATCGGACTTTTAAAGCTGGGAAAATTCATCCGCCTGGTGCCTCAAGCTGTGATGTTTGGTTTTTTAAATGGTCTGGCCATAATCATCTTTACTTCCCAGTTTACCCAGTTCCAAACTCCAGATGGTAGCTGGCTTACCGGTACGGTGTTGTGGATTATGTTAGCCTTTGTGGGCCTATCCATGGCCATTATCCATTTCCTACCTAAGGTCAGTAAGACCATTCCTTCCGCATTAGCGGCTATTGTAGCTGTTTCAGCGATAAGCATTATTTTTCAGATTCCCACCAAAACCGTGGGAGACATGGCGTCTATAGCAGGAGGACTTCCCGCATTCCACCTGCCCATGGTTCCCTTAAATTTAGAAACTTTGGCAATTATTTTTC
>JAHFBZ010000140.1 GCA_023249725.1 Methanobacteriaceae archaeon | reverse complement strand
AGCGGCTATTGTAGCTGTTTCAGCCATAACCATTATTTTTCAGATTCCCACCAAAACCGTGGGAGACATGGCGTCTATAGCAGGAGGACTTCCCGCATTCCACCTGCCCATGGTTCCCTTAAATTTAGAAACTTTGGCAATTATTTTTCCTTATGCACTCATAATGGCCATGGTAGGATTGATTGAAAGTTTACTAACCCTGAATGTTATTGATGAAATGACTGAAACTCGGGGAAGAGGAAATAAAGAAAGTTTGGCCCAGGGTGTGGCCAATACAGTCTGTGGTTTCTTTGGAGGTATGGGTGGATGTGCCATGATAGGCCAAAGCATAATCAACGTTAATTCCGGTGGTAGGAACAGAATTTCAGGAATTACCGCTGCACTAGGATTAATAATTATTGTGCTAGCCGGTGCGTCACTGGTAGAACAAATACCCATGGCCGCTTTAGTGGGAGTGATGTTCATGGTGGCCATTGGAACCTTTGAATGGGCCTCCTTTAGAATAATAAAAAAAGTACCCAAGACCGATGTAATTGTAATGATAATTGTAGCAGGTGTCACGGTTTTATTCCACAATCTGGCCGCAGCAGTTATTGTGGGGGTTATTATCTCAGCCCTGGCCTTTGCCTGGGAAAGTGCCCGCCGTATCCATGCCCACACTACCATTGACCCGGATAATGTGAAGCACTATGAAATAGAAGGGCCTCTATTTTTCGGTTCAGTAACTGCATTTAAAGACCTATTTGATTATAAAAACGACCCGGAAGAAGTTATTATTGACTTTAGTGAGTCCAGTGTCCGGGATCATTCTGCCATTGATGCCTTAAATTCAATGACTGAAAAGTACGCTAAATGCGGGAAAAAGGTTCATTTGAGACATTTAAGTGAAGATTGTCGAATGTTGCTGGACAATGCCTCTGAAATAATTGAGGTCAATCACTGGGAAGATCCCCATTATAAGATTGCTGATGATATATTAGAATAATATTTTCAAAAAACAGCAAGGTTATATATTTTCAAAATAATAATACTTAGAAGAAGGAAACGTATTGCCGGTGATAAATTGATAGAAATTATAGCAGTTTTAATCATTTCATTGCTTCTAGTTATAAAATCAGCAGACATATTCGTGGACAATTTAGTAGAAATCGGCCTGGCACTAGGTATATCCGAAATAATACTCGGAGTTACTGCATCGGCTGTGGGAACATCACTTCCCGAGTTCGGGTCAGCCATGATAGCCATTTTAACTGGAAATCCGGAGATGGGGATCAGTGTGGCCATAGGTGCGAGTATATGGAATATTGCTGGAATTTTAGGAATCTCAACAATATTTGCCGGATTGATAGTAGCTAAAAAAGATGATATTAAAAGGGACGGAGTGATGGCCCTTTTAACAGCCCTAGTATTGATAGTATTCATGCTCTTATTAGGAGAACTAACATTTTTACTGGGAATTATCCTGATTATAATGTATCTGGCTTATTTCTGGATATTGATCCGGGCCCAGAAAAAAGATCGTGCCATAAATGGTATGTCAGTACCCCATGAACATAAAAAGCCTATTACCAAAAAGAAGATAATATATGTCCTGATTGGTCTAGCTGGTCTAGCCGTGGGCTGTAGGATAATAGTCTATTCCACTGTGGAGTTAGCAGAAATTCTAAATATTCCTGCAGCTTTAGCCGGTATATTACTGGCCTTTGGTACCACTGCCCCGGAATTCTTCACAGTTTTAACTTCTGCACGTAAAGGATTAAGCCGTTTAGCAGTGGGAACTGTCCTGGGTAGTAATATTTTTAATATACTCATAGGTTTAGGAATACCTGCCCTGTTTATTGCCATACCCGTGGAAACCATAACCAGTAATTTAGATGGTCCTGCACTGGTTTTAATAAGCATATTGTTATTATTGCTGCTTAAAAAGGACATGAAACTTACTAGAATAAGTGGAATTATTCTTTTAGCTTCATATGTAGTTTATATTGGTGTAAGATTATTTGTAAATGGTTGATTGAAAAATTTTAATTTAGGTGAATTAATAAAAACCATCCTTATAAATAATTGCAATGATCTTAGAACATATTTTTTTCTTTTAAGTTACTATCTCTTACTTTTACTTTAAAAAAACCAAATAATGTTAGATTTTTATTTCTAATTCAAAAAATAATTTATATCCTAATTTATGAAGCAATTTATCATAATAATGAGCAATCTAACTATTTCAATATTCAAAAATTATTTCAATTTCAAAAATTAAAAAAAAGTTATATTATTTTGATTTATTATTAAAAAAAATTAAAAATATACTTCATAATGAAGTATTATTCTA
>JAHFBZ010000086.1 GCA_023249725.1 Methanobacteriaceae archaeon | reverse complement strand
TCGGATTTTTTATTTTCTTTAAGAGATTCATTCAGTTCATCAGTTTTAGTTATATATTCCCGGCGTATGTTTCTAGCATCTATTCGTAAATTATATTTAATTTGTCTCAGTATCCTTTGGTACTCTTTGAGACGTATAAGAATCGTTGTAGCATCCATTAATGATTCCGGCTTTATTTCAAATCCATCAATTCCCAGTTTTTCTATTTGCTTTTTGTAATGTTTTGGATTCATCTAATCCCCCAATAAAAATGAATTGTTAAAAAATTAAATTTTTTGAATTCATTTTTAATTAAATATTAAACAATTTTTGTGATTTAGCAATAGATCATAACTCTATTATATTATAGTTAATCTCCCATAATAATATTATTAAAAATAATTATTAAATATAGTGCTATACTCAGATATAATCTAGAAAAATAGTAAAAAATACATTAGAGACTCATTTTTAAGTTAATTACATAATAATCTAAGTAACATGATTAATTAACAAATAAAAAGAAAGATACTTAGATTAGAATATATAATATTATGAAAGTATTTTAATAAGTACAAAGGATACTATTATAAATGAAGATGAATTAATTATTAATATAATAGTTATAATTTAATAGGTGCTTTTAAATAGAACTATTAATATATTGGATTTAGAAACTGTGTCATGAATTCCTTAATCAATTAATATATCATCCCATTAATATGGCACTAGTAGAATAATGTGATATTATGCATATGATAGCATTAAGTATTAACCGCTACTTTTTAAGTGCATTATATATAAATAACCATTATAAATAACGATTTATACATTTTATATAAAATAAAATTTTTCTAATTTATACTGGGAGGTATATCACTTGACCGATGTGGATATTAAAATTGAAAACATTGTAGCCTCTGCAACTCTTGGAAAGTCCATTGATCTTCCCACTGTTGCCAAAGCTTTGGAAGGCGTTGATTTTAACCGCGAACAGTTTCCTGGATTAGTATACAAACTAAAAGAGCCTAAAACCGCAGCTTTGATTTTTGGTTCTGGGAAGTTAGTTTGCACAGGCGCAAAGTCCATTAGTGACTCAAAATTGGCCATAAAAATAACTGTGGACCAGATGAGAACTATGGATCCTGATATTCCAGAGGAGTTTGAAATAAAAATACAAAACATAGTTGCTTCTGCTAATTTACATTGTAAATTAAACTTAGAAGCAGTTGCTTTAGGATTAGAAAATACTGAATACGAGCCAGAACAGTTCCCTGGACTGGTTTATAGGTTAAAGGACCCGAAAGTGGTTCTTTTACTCTTTGGGTCTGGTAAGGTAGTTTGTACCGGAGCCAAGACCTTTGAAGACGCCAAACTTGGCGTCGCAAAGACTCGCGAAAGGCTCGGCGAGTTGGATTTGATTTAATTGGTGATATTTTGATTAAACTTATAGTTTTTGACCTTGATAACGTTATTATAGACGGCGAAGCCATAGACGAAATCGGAAAGTTGATGGACGTCCAAGACCAGATTATAGAGATCACAGAAAAAGCCATGCAAGGCGATGTAGATTTTGAAACAGCTATCAAAGAAAGAGTTAAATTACTCAAAGGTGCTTCAATTGAAGATATTAAAAAAATATCTGATGAAATGCCTCTTATGAAAGGTGCCAAAGAAACCATTGCTGCATTGAAAGAGAAAGGATACAAAGTGGCCACTATCAGTGGCAGTTTTGATATTGTTGCTAATTCAATAAAAGAAAAGCTAGGCCTTATTACGCATTCTCTAACAAATTGCTTGAAGAAGATGGGATTTTAACTGGAGAAGTTAGTGGTCCTCTGGTGGAAGGTTCTAAGTACGATGTTCTGTGTAAACTAGTGAAAGATGAAAACATAACTCTAGAAGAGTGTGTAGCAGTGGGAGATGGCGCAAACGACATATCCATGATTGAAGCAGTGAAATTAGGAATTGCTTTCAATGCTAAGCCAGCCCTCAAAGAAATAGCTGACAAAGTAATTGATAATAAAGATTTAATGGAGATTATTCCTTTGCTAGAAACCAAAACCAATCCGGAAGAAAATAAAAAAGAATCTACCAAGATTGAAGGAAATCTAGACAATGCCATGGATTTGAAAGATGAGTATGAGAAGAAACTCTCTAAAATCTCTGAAGAACGGGAGCAGTTTAATCAACAAGCTAAAAAATACCGTGAAATTCGAGATGAACTCAACAACAGCCTGAAAGAAAATTTAAATGTAGCTATCGACTTCCGGGACAAACGGAATAAAATTAATGAAGAAGTCGAAAAGAACAAAAAACTTCGGGATAAGGCTAATGAAGAGCTCAAAAAGATGGAATGGTCTTCTGGTAGAAGAGACCGAATGAAGCTGGAAAACGAGATTAAAAAGATCGATAAGATCATTGAAACCCGTGTTCTCGACATTAAAAAAGAGAACAAATTGGTTAAAGACGCTAATGATCTTCGTAAAAAGCTCATGGAAATCCAGGAAGATGAAGGAGTTCAAGAAGAAGCTCAAGAACTTAAAGCAACTTCTGAGTCATACCATGCCAAAGTGGTTGAGCTATCTGAACAAGCCCAAGAATATCACGAGAGTATGCTTGAGTACTTCCGAAAAACCGATGAAATACGAACTAATGCTGATGAAGCTCATCAAAAATTCCTAGAAGCTAAAAATAATGCTTCCGCAAAACACGAAGACTTCAAATCAGTTCTTGGTGAGATTCATAAGGTCAATAAACAACTCGGTGGCATGAGATCCAAAAGAAGGGATATCGAAAGCCGGGCCAGCCGTAAAAAAGATCGGGAAGAAAAAGAAAAGGCTGAAGAGATATATCGTCGGTTCAAAGAAGGTAAAAAAGTCAGTACAGAAGAAATTTTGTTACTGCAAAAGCATAACATCGTTTAATAAGGGAATATCTCCTTATTAAATCATTATCTTCTTATTGCTTCAAAATAATTATTTTTTAATAATTTAATTTTATTATATTTTATAAAATTTCACTTGATTCAAATAATTCCATGGTGAGAGCTAAATGGAAGACACTAAAAAAGAAAAAAAAGAATCCCTTGAAAAAATAGAGACCTGCTATATGTGTCATCAAAAATTTGATATAAATAAAGATGATTTAAGTTATTATCACTATGGTAAATTCCCTATATGTGATTATTGTAGCCAATTTTACGGTTTTTATAAAAAAGACTACTAATTCTAATTTTTGCTGTTTTTATCCTTTTTATCATTTATATTAAAATATTAGTTCTACAAATATTAAAATGAATTAAGTTAATTAAATTTTAATCAGATTTTAAATATAAGCAAATATGAGTTAATAATGTTAATAGATTAAATCTTAATAATGAATATTAAATGAAAATAATAATAATAATATTTAATAATAATATGACACCTGAGTGATATCATGCATGAGGTCATTATCTGCGAAAAACCCAAGTCCTCTGAAAAAATAGCACAGGCACTGTCCCCAAATCCAGAGAAAAAAAAATATAAGAAAGTTGCTTACTGGGAGTTTGAAAAGGATGGTAAAAAAACCACCGTTTTATCAGCAGTAGGACATTTGTATTCTTTAGTTCCATTAAATCCTAAAGAAGAACAATTTTTTGATTTAGCCTGGATGCCGCTTTATGATGTGGATAAAAAAAAGGCATATGTTAAAGATTATGTTAATGCCATAAAGAAATTTTCAAAAGGTGCTAATAAGTTTATTCACGCCTGCGATTACGATATAGAAGGAACACTTATAGGATATAATGCTTTAAAGTATGGATGCGGAGATTCATCTGTTAATAATGCATTAAGAATGAAATTTTCTACCTTAACCAAAGAAGATGTTCTCAATGCCTATGAAAATCCTATTGATCTTGATATTAATCAAGTGGATAGTGGAATAGCCCGACACGTTCTTGATTTCATTTTTGGGGTTAATATTTCCAAATCGCTAATGAAATCAGTTAGGGAATCAACCAAAAGATTCATTAAATTATCTGCAGGGAGAGTACAAACCCCCACACTTGCTATTTTAGTAGATAGAGAAAAAGAAATTCGTGCCTTTGTTCCCGTCCCATACTGGATGATTAAAGCCTTTTTAGAAGGAGATATAGTTGCTGATCATAAAAAAGGCAAGATATTTGATAAAAAAGTTGCAGAAGCCACACTGGCCAATTGCGAAGAAAATGGCGCATTGGTTGAAAATGTGGATATAAAGCAAAGTGTAAAGCAAGCACCATTTCCCTTTGATTTAGGTAGTTTACAGTCAGAATCTTATAGTTTATTTGGTTTTAGTCCGAAAAGGACTCAGCAAATAGCTCAAAGTTTATATACTGAAGGTTACACTTCTTATCCACGAACTTCTTCTCAAAAACTTCCCAAGAGTATTGGTTTTGAAAAAATATTCAAACAACTTTCTGGTGATTCAGTATTTGTAAAGCAAATAAAAAAGCTTCCCAAACCTTTAAAGCCAAATGAAGGTAAGAAAACTGACGAAGCTCACCCTTCTATTCACCCTACAGGAGTCCTACCAAAAACTCTGAGTAAAGATGACCTTAAGGTATACGAACTTATCGTTTACCGATTTATAAGTGTTTTTGGTGAAAATGCTACGATGGAAAGCATGAAAACTGAATTAAAAATTGGTAATGAAGATTTCAGCTTCCGTAGAAAAAGAGTGGCCTATATGGGCTGGTTAGAACATTATCCATTCCGTAAAATCGAAAATGAAGAGTTTCCTAATATTAAAAAAGGATACCTTATAAAAGTAGATAAAGTTGTATCTGAAGAAAAAGAGACAAAAGCCCCCGCCAGATATAATGAAGCATCTTTAATAAGGGAATTAGAAAAAAGAGGTTTAGGAACCAAATCTACTAGAGCCGACATAGTAGCAATCCTTTATAACCGAAAATACATCGAAGGAAAACAAATAACAGTAAATCAACTGGGTGAACACATAATTGATACCCTTAGAAAATATTGTGAACAGATAACCAGCGAAGAACTCACTCAGCAATTTGAAAATGAACTTCAAGAAATAATGGATGATAAAATAACTAAAGATGACGTTATTTATAAAGCCAAAACTGAAGTCGTTTCTATATTAGAGGATATAGAAAAAAACAAGCTTAAGATTGGCCAGCAAATCTACGAAGCATATCAGGAAAGCAGAATCATAGGAGTATGCAAGTGCGGTGGAAACCTGGTTCTTAAATATTCTCCACGTAATAAAAGTACATTTGTTGGATGTTCAAAATACCCAGACTGTAAGGCCACTTATTCCCTTCCTAGAGGAGCTAGCGTCCTTAAAACCAAGTGCGAAAAATGTACTTTACCTATGATTTCCTATGGAAAACCACGCCAACGCGCTTGTCTTGACCCTAAATGTGGAAAAGATGAAAAAGAAACACCAAAAGAAGTTGTTGGAAAATGTCCTGAATGTGGAAAAGAACTTCTAAAACGTTCAGGCAGATATGGTGAATTTATTGGGTGTTCTGGTTTCCCAAAATGTAGATTTACCCAATCACTTGAAGAAAAAGAAGAAAAAGAAGAGAAAACAGCAAGTAATTAATAAATTTAAGTTTAAGTAAGCTTAATTTCATTAATTACTCTTATTAAGAATAATAATGGAACTACTAAAAACCAATAAATTCTTCAGATTAGCCCTAGATTTTTATTAAATATTTCCTTTTATTTAACAGTTATTAGTTTTTATTTAATTTCAAATTTCAGCAAAAACAATTAATTAAAATCAAAAAATAAATAATAATATAATATATAATAAGATTCTAGAACAAGTTTTTTTAGCAGTTCTTAAACCATTATCATTATACATCTTTTATCTAATGATTAATATTTTAAAACCGTTTTTAAATTAATAACATAGAATTAATAACATATAAAATAAATAATAGAAAAATGAAATATTCATGAATAAAAAAATACATTCAAATATAAATTAATAAATAAATTACCACAAATCAAAGAATATTAGAGAGTTCAAAGAGGAGATTCAATGGACTATAAAAAGACATTGTCGAAATTAAAGCCATTAATAATAATTATACTGCTGTTCTCAGTTGTTTTCTTCATTAGAGCAGAAACTTACAACATTACAGGAGTTCCAGACCAGTCACAAGATTTTTACAAAGATGCATCAGGACTTCCTTATTTCAGCGAGATGGATTCATATTATAACTACCGTTTAACCCTTAATTACATTGAAAAAGGAATTATTGGAGATACTAGGTTAAATGGAACAGATTGGGATCTTCATTCATACTCACCTCCAGGACGAGCCATAGATTACCCCCCATTGATCGTGTATATTACGTCATTTTTTTATTATATAGCCAATCTATTTGGGAAAATACCTTTAACTGAAGTGGCTTTCTGGACAGGAGCATTAATAGGATCACTTTGTGTAATTCCAGCTTACCTGTTTGTACGCAGAATAACGAATGATTATGGTGGAATAACCGCAGGAATGTTGGTAGGTCTGGCACCGACCTATTTTGCCCACACTTATGCAGGATTCTTTGATACAGATATGTTTAACATGATATTACCCCTACTGGTGATATGGTTCTTCATGGAGAGTATTTTAGCCAAAGACATTAAAAAGAGAGCAATTTTTGCATCTCTTTCAGCAATATCACTCCTAGTGTTCTCACTAGCATGGGTAGGATACATATTTTATCTCTCAATATTGGTCGCTTTTGTAATTGCATATTTAATAATTGCTAAATTCATTTTAACTGAATCTAAACCAATGAACGAATATACAAGCAATTTAAAATGGTTTTTAGACCAAAAAGAGATTTTTTCATTGTTAATTGTGCTCGTTATTGGTGGTCTATTTGTAGGAATATTCAACGGGTTTTCATCCATATTAGATTCATTATATGGACTTATAGGTGTGAATCAAATACAGGCCCTTGCACAAGCCACTACATACCCCAATGTGTATGTTTCAGTATCAGAATTGCAAATACCTACATTGATCAGTGGTGGAATAAGCTCCGCATTTTTACCAAACCAATCTTCAATTATTGGAGGAGTTGGTGGGTTATTAGCATTTATTTCAGGAATATTGGGAGTTGGAGCTTTAATCTGGAAAGTTAAATCAACTTACCATACTAAAAAACAATCCCATGCTAGCAAAAAACCAGGAAAATCCCAGAGAAAAGAAAAATATGCGGGTAAACGTAAGAATATTGAAAACACCCAACATCCTCGCACAGGAATGACTAAAACAGAACTTTTTGATTTTAAAAGGAAAAACTTATTATATGCCGTTTTATTTGTAGTATGGATTATAATGAGTGCTTATGCTGTAACTAAAGGTTTCAGATTCATATCTACATTTTCTTTACCTATAAGTTTATGTGCCGGAATATTCATAGGGTTTGCAGTCGTATATGTGAGAGAAAATTTAAAAACAACATCTACATTAGCATTACTAGGATTTATAACTGGAGCATTGACGATTTATCCATTTGGGATTTCTACCGTGGCCACTCTAGTCGCTGGATTAATAATGGCATTAATAGTTCTATTAATTAAAAAACCAGAAATAAGGGCACCCTTAGTGATGTCCCTTATTGTGCTAGCAGTAATAGCTCCTTCGGTTAGTGGAGCAAATACCACAGCTAATTCAGTTGTTCCAGGTACTGACGATGGAATGTGGGATTCCATGTCTTGGATAAAAAACAACACCCCTAATGACACAGTAGTAATGTCCTGGTGGGATTTCGGGCACCTTTTCACTGCCGCAGCAGATCGACCAGTTACCTTTGATGGAGGTTCTCAGAACACACCAAGGGCCTATTGGATAGGTAAGGCCATGGTAACCACAAATGAGACTCTTTCCAGTGGAATATTTAGGATGTTAGCTTCCAGTGGCGATCAAGCGTATTTAACATTAGATAACTATACCAATAACAGTGGAAAGACTGCAGAAATATTGACTGCAACTTTAGGACTTAGTAAAGATCAAGCCCAGGCGTTGATGGTTAATAAATATAAATTAACGAACTCACAATCCCAAACTATACTTAACTACACTCACCCAGCAAAAGAAACACCATTTGTTTTTGTAGCGAGTTCAGACATGCTAGGAAAAGCTGGATGGTGGAGTTACTTTGGAAGCTGGGATTTCGAGAAACAAAATGCAACCAGGTCAAGTTATTTCACTTCAGTGGCCAGTTCAAAACCACAGGTTATAAATAACACTACTATGGTTGAAACTGTGAACACCCAAGTAGGCAATCAGCTAGTAGGAGTACTAGTACAACAAGGAATTAATGGAACTAATGAAACCAATGCTACAATTATTGTTGGTGCGAATACTACTTTCGAGAAAATAAATCCGCACAAATTGATAATAATTAAAGGAAACCAGCTGGTTAAAAACGAAATTGTTGACAGCAATAGTAGTCTAAGTTTAATAGTAATTGGGGATAATGGAACTTATACTACGATAATAATGGATAAAGCATTAGAAGATGCCATGTTCACTAAACTATTCCTTTTAGGAGGATACAATCAGACTTCCTTTAAGTTCTTGCATCAAGAACCAGGTGTAGTTCTGTGGACATCTACTAACTCAACAATTAACATGACAAATGACACAACAAGTGCTTAGCAATATATTACTAAATATAGTAGAAAAATGAAATAGATGATGAAGTGTCTCATCTATTTTCCCATT
>JAHFBZ010000022.1:19328-30400 GCA_023249725.1 Methanobacteriaceae archaeon | reverse complement strand
ACCGTGATGGAGAATGTTTCCCCCATAGTGGCCAATCGCATTTGTATAATTTCTAAAAGATATGCTGGCATATTATATGTTTCCACATCTAATTGAACCCCTATATTCATCTGAGCAACTTGTGAGGCATAACTGAACCCGGGATATACCCAAGCGTGGGTTTTTATTCCCACAGTGTCAGCTTTCTTTTTTGCTTCGGATAGTACGGATTGGTAATTATTATTTTTCACTAAAACGTATATATCTGTTATTCCAGCGTTTTTTAAGGTGCTGAAATTGATTTCTGATAGGGGTGTAGCATTGGGGTTTATATAATAGCCTATGATAAAATTTTCACTATTTTCTGTAGTAGTGAAATTTCCTGTTGCAGTTACAAATCCTGAATTTAAACCTAATGATAGAGTAAGTATTAGAAATAATGATACAAATTTATATTTAATCTAAACACCCCCAGATAAGAAACACATTATAATTAATATAACTGTTCTTAATATTTGAATATAATGAACAATTAGATTAAGGATAAAATGAGAATATCATCAAACTAATGATTTATAGTAAAAAGAAAAAGAAAAAGAAAATAATGGGAATTAATTAACTATTGGCCATACCATAATCTTTGTACTTGAGTCCATTTGATATAGTATATTGAAACTTTACTTCCTTTAGGGCCTTTTAAAGTTAGTGTTTTAGTAAGTCCGTATTTTGGTATTTTAGTGTACTTTATTATTTTTGTTTTATAGTAGGTTTTAGTGCTGGTTTTAATTTTATATTTAACCGTTAGTTTGGAGCTCCTAACATCTACCCATTTGTATTTTCCGTTGTTATTGTAGATATAATATGTAATTTTTGTTTTGCTTCCACCATATTGTTCAGTAATGACCGAATCGCTAAAATGAGCATTTTTTGGGATCCAAAAATATTGTCCTTTAATGTCCCCATGAATTTTATCGGTTTTATAATAGTAATTAGTAAAAATTTTTGTTTTATATTTTATTGGTACATTCAATGCAAATGTGGAACCTACGGTTAATCCTACTACTGCCATTAATAAAACAGCTAATATTATTATCTTTCTAGTATCCATTTTTTTATTACCTCCCATTACTATATTAATATATTAATATTATTAAATTTAAAAGTTTTAATATATAAATATTATCATTAAAAAAATTATAATAATATATTCGTTATTTTTCATGATCTGCTTTTAACTAATCTTCTTCAAAACTAAAGATTTATAATATTCGTTATAAATATATTAATTGTAGGTTCATGAATTGATATTCTAAACCATATCCCTAATTCATGGATCTGCAATTATAAAATTATAGGCCATCATTTTTTTAAATATTTTTATTTTTGGATAATATTGATACCATACTTTTCTAATCGTATAATTACTCCCTGGGCTTGTACAGCATTCCATCCGGCCTTGCCAAATTTTCCTACCTGAACTTCAATATAAATGGCCCACTTCATCTTGGATACAATATGTATTTTCATCTCAGGTTTTATAATCCATTCTAGCGACATTATTCAAATCATCGACTACAATGTTGCTTATTCGAAATTTATAAGTTTAATTTTCCTTAATCAGATTGTAACAACCAGTTAAGGTATTGAATTTTTCATCAATAGTATTGACCATGGATTTAATGAATCTTGTTTTTATCAGAACTATGATAAACATAATATTTAATAAAAATAGGATCAAATATAATAATAATTAATAAAAGGTAGGTAAAAATACATGCGAAGACAAGTAGTACATTCAAGCAACTTAGTATCTATTGGTTATGATATAGATTCAGAAACATTAGAAGTAGAATTTAGGGATTCTATATATCAATACTATAATGTTCCAGAATCTGCTTATATTGGCTTAATGTCTGAGGGATCTAAAGGAAGATATTTACACAAACATATTAAAGACAAATTCAGACAAAAAAAAATTAAATAATGATATTTATTTTATTATTTTTAAAATAGCCCTGTATTTTAGTTAACCATTAATTCTTTTAATCATTCTGAATATTCTTTAAACTCTTTTTCATCACTCATCAGCATTTAAAGCTGTTATGTTTTTTCAACTTTTTCAATCTGGATATCATATGATCAAAAGTTCTTAATCATATTTAATTATCTATTTGTTCATTAGCAAAAAATTTATTATATTAGCACGGATATTAATTAATGAAAATATTTTGACTTTCAATATTCAAATTTTTTAAAATTTTTAAAAAAATGTTTGGTTAGAGAGTTTTATGTCATTGTAAATATAATTTTGATGAAATTTTATGTTGAAAACAATCTATTTGAACTTCGTTAAATCAGTCTATCCAGACCATATGTATCGATTTATAGGCACTTTTATATAATTTATTGTTCAACATAAACAATATGAACACTTTCGATGATGAATTTATTGATCGTTGGTTTCTAAAAAAAGATATTCGAAAAGGGACTCAGAGAAGTTACACAGTTGCTATGAAGAAATACTGTCAATTGACGAATATGAGTCCTGCTGAACTGATAGATGAAGCCGAGCTTGAAGAGACTAACGGAATAAAGATGAGTAGACGTAAAATCGAAACTCACGTATTAGGTTTTAAAAAAGATTTGAAAGATAAAGGCATAGCTCGATCAACAACAAATCTTTATATTTCTGCAATACGATCATTTTATGATGCTTTCGACATAGTATTTCCTAAATTAAGAATGGAAAAAGGAGATTTAACTCTTGAAGAAAACTATGGGAAATTAATGAAAAAAGAAGAGATCTTAGAATTAGCTAATGCAGCGAATAATCGTGAAAAAGCTTTAATATACCTAATGGCTCTATCTGGAATGGCACAGCAAGAAGCTAGGAATCTTACTGTGAATAAATTTTTACAATCAACTTCAGAAGCTATTAATAAACAAATAAAATCTGTTGATGATTTGTTTAATTATGAATCAGAATTAAGTCAAGAGATCTTAACATTTCACATCACTCGACAAAAAGTGAATTATAGATATATTACTTTTGTACCACCAGAAGCTACAAGAGAAATTATAAATTATCTCAAAGAAAGATCATATGGCCGTAATGAAAAGATTAGGATAAAAGATAATGATTCCCCTCTTTTTGTAAATAATTATGGAAATGAAATGTCCAGTGATGTTGTAGTAACTAATTTCAGAAGAATTGGTGAGAAGATAGGTCTAAAAAAAAAGAAAGGGAAATATAGTTACTGGAGAGCTCATTCTTTAAGAAAGTATTTTATTAGTACTATAGTAAATGATTTAGGTGATAAAATATTAGCTGATTTTTTAGCTGGACATAAAATTGATGATGTTACTCGAGCTTACTGGTATTTCGATCCAGAAAAATTGAAAAAACGCTACATAAAATCATTAAATCATCTATCATTAGATAATATCAAAGTAAAAGATATTGAAAGTCTTGAATATAAAAAACTTGTAGAAGATTCCAAATTAAAAGATGATAAAATTAAAGCCATGGAACGAAGAATGGAATTAATTGAAAAACTTATAGAAGATAAAGAGTTTCAAGAACAGTACACTGATTAATTTTTTTTAATAATTTTTTTTTAATAATTTTTGACGTATTACACATTAAATGTATTTAATTGCTTTTTTTCTCTTTAGATATGCTTATTTTCTCAATCTATTAATTTCTATAGAATTTATATCTTATTTTAGAAAATAAATCTCTAATATTTCTTTTAGTATATAAGGACCGGTATACATACGCACATTTAAGAAAATTGGATCCTTTTTTCTTAGACAATTTTGAGCTCAAAAAACAAAAACAAATTGGAGGAACAAAATGTCCAATTTTTTAATTAAGTTAGAAAAAATTTATAATGATAACAAAAATTCAGAAAACCAGCCAGAATACGTTAAAATTATTAAAGAGATACTTGAACTCGATGAAAAGTTAATGGATGATTAATATGAGTACCTACAAAAGATATCACCTTAATAATGAAACATTTCTTTCTGATGTTTTATTAAACTATGGAGTATCAAATGATAAAGAAAAGAGGAGATATTTATGAATACTCCTCAAAAAGCTATGAATAAATTTTTAACAAAATTTCATTCTGATGAAATTGAAGAGATTAAGAAAGAAGGTAATGGGAGTGTCTTAATAGATTATGATAAATTAATCCAATGCCTAAGTGAATTTAATGATATTGAATCTGATAGTTTGCGGTTTTTTGAACTTATAAAAAAATCAATGTATGATCTAACTAAGAAGGAAGAATTTTCGATTATTTTTAAAAATATGAATATTTCACATGAAATAAGTGATATTTCTAGTAAAGATATAAACAAATTAATAAGTTTTAAAGCGCAAGTAACAAGAACTTGTGAAGTTTATCCAGAAATATGTTCTGCTAATTTCTCATGCACTAAATGTATCAGATTATATAATGTTCACTATAATATAAACGGAATATCATGGCCCCAAGTATGTGAAGATTGTGGAAACAAACGTTTTAAATTAGAGAATTCTGTTTATAAAGATGCTCAATTAATATATCTTGAAGAGCCAATTGATTATTCTACGGGATTTAAATCATCTGATATATTAAAATCAATTTTAGTAGGAAACGATGTTAAAGATAAAAATATTTCACCAGGAGACGAAGTGAACGTAATAGGCTTCTTAAAAGCAGAAAAAATCAAAAACAAAGAAAAACATAGATTTTTAATTGAAATTAATAATATTGAGAAAGTTAACATCCAATATGAAAATCTAATTTTAACACATGATGAAGAAAAAAAAATATTAGACTTAGCTGAATCTGGAAAAGCTTATGAAACATTAGCTAAATGTGTCGCACCATCAATTTCAGGTTTTAAATCAATAAAAAAGGCGACTTTATTACAACAATTTGGTAATGGATGGTTTGAAAGTAAAGATGGGTCTTTAAAACGAGAAACTATACACATACTCCTAGTGGGATCCCCTGGAGTCGGGAAAACTCAGATATTAAGATCAATATCACATATGGTTCCCAAAGGCACATATATAAGTTGTAATACTGCAAGCAGTGTAGGTTTGACATGTGCAGCTGAAAAAAATGAAATGACTGGAGAGTGGACAGCTAAAGCAGGAGCAATACCTCGTACTGATGGAGGAACTGTTTGTGCAGATGAATTAGATAAAATAGATGCTAAAGATCTGGAAAAATTAAATGAGGCATTAGAAAACGGAAAAATTTCCTTTGCAAAAGCAGGCCTTCTAATCAATTTAAATGCAAGATGCTCTATTTTAGCTAGCGCAAATCCTAAATATGGCCGAATAGATATTTACAAAAATTTAATGGAACAAGTAGAAATAGCAAGCTCATCAACTCTATCAAGATTTGATCTTACTTTTCTTATTAAAGATCTAATAGATGAAGAAACAGACCGAAAACTGTTAAAAGAATTTAATAGTGAAAATAAGACGCCTATACTGGATTATGACTTTATAAGAAAATATATTGCTTTTGCTCTTTCTTATTATAATCCGAAACTAAGCGATGATGCAAATCAATTTTTAATGGATTTTTATATAAATGCTAGACAAGCTGCTAAGGATGAAGAATATGGTAAACCAATAACTTTAAGAGATTTTGAAGGTCTTGTTAGATTAACAAAAGCCCGTGCTAGAATCGATTTAAAAGATATGACAACAGTTCAACATGCAATAGATGCTATAAACTTATATAAAGATAGTTTAGAATCGTTAGGTCTATCAGTTATTGAAGCTGGAGCTATAAGTAATGTTAAATCTGAAGAAGATATTGCTTTATTAAGCGCAGTGAAAAATTTAGTTCAAAAATACTATGAATTGAATAAAAAAAGCTCAGAAATACCAGAAGTTCTCATTAAAGAAGTAAAAATGAATTTTGATTTAGAATATAGTGAAGCTTTAGAATTGATAAAAAAAGTAAATCAGTAATATTCTTTTTGTCAGAGTACACTATCATTGATAGTTTTTAAAAAAATTTTGATACCATGATAAGTAAAGATAGAATTAGTATATCAATAGATCCAGAATTAAAAGAAGTTGTTAAACATAAATTTCCAAATGTATCAGAGATGTTTGAAGAAGTAATCAAATTGTTATTTGATATAAACGATATTGAAGAGGCAAAGTTGATTCATAGATTAGAAAAGATAACTGCTGAACGTGAAATACTTGAATCTAAAGAAAAAATTCTAGCTAAAAAAATTGAGGATATGAAATTTTCAAGAAAGATTGAAGGAGATAAATCTGAGATTATAAAATCATATAATGAATTAGAAAATGAATATGGAAAATCTTATTTTATAGATGATGAAAAAGCTTTAAGGATAGCTAAATTAGAAAATATAAGTTTAGATGAAGTTAAAAAGAAAATAATAAACAAAAATTTTGACTAAATTATTTTTTTTTATTTAATTTTTTATTTTATAATAGTATACTTTTTTTTTAAGATTAATAAACCCGTTTAGATTAGATGATTATGTATTAATTTCCTACTAATTCTTGGATTTATTCTGATTCAATTGCAGGAGCTAAATGGATACTAATCGTCGGAGACCCCGGAATCGGTAAAAGCCAAATCCTGAAATACATAAGCAAAATAGCACCCGGCGGAATATACGCCAGTGGGAAAGGAACGACAGGAGTAGGACTAACCGCCGCAGTAGTCAGTGACGAAATAGGCGGATGGACACTAGAAGCCGGCGCACTAGTACTAGGAGACAAGGGATTCGTATGTGTCGATGAAATGGATAAAATGCGAGAAGAAGACCGCTCATCAATGCACGAAGCACTGGAACAAGAAACCATCACTATAAACAAGGCCGGGATAAACGCTACACTAAACGCCCGATGCTCCGTGTTAGGTGCAGCAAATCCTAAATTCGGCCGATTCAACCACTACAAAACAATAGCCCAACAACTAGACCTACCACCCACACTATTGAGTAGGTTCGACTTAATATTCGTAGTAGAAGACCACCCCGACGAAGCCCGGGACAGAAGAATAGCAAGGCACATAGCAAAGCTCAGAAGCAAGCAAAGCATCAACTTCGAGATAGAACCATTACTTTTAAAGAAATACATTGCCTACGCCCGCCAAAACTTCAACCCCGTACTACCTGATGAGAACGTAGAACTCATAGAAGAATACTACATCCAAATGAGGGGAATGAACGGGAGCGAAGAAGACGCACCCCTAGCAATCACACCAAGACAACTAGAAGGACTAATCAGACTAGCCGGGGCATCCGCTAAGATACACCTAAGAAACACAATCACAGTCCAAGACATAGAAAACGTCATAAACCTACAAAACGAGTGCATGAAACAAGTAGGTTACGATTCAGTAACAGGAAAAATAGATATAGACATGGTCGAAGGCAGAACCAGTGCCCATGAAAGAAGCATGATAGCCACCGCAAACGATATAATCGAAAACCTAGAAGACGACTGGGGAAGGAGACCAAGCGACAGCATCATAATAGACGTATTCATAGAAAGACTAAGCATAAGTGAAACCGAAGCAAAAACATTGTATCGCCAAATAAAGAAAGGCGAAGCACAATGAAAGAAAAAGAAAAGGGAAATGATAATGTGGTGAAAAAAGAAGACAAGCACAAGATGACGGTGCGAGTCGATAAACAATTATTTGAAATGGCCAAAAAGAGAGGGATAAGGCCACAACCCGCAGCGGAACTAGGACTAAAAATCCTAACCCACCTCTCAAATGAAGAAATAGAAGTAATACATGGTCTACTAAAGGAACGACTAGAAGAAACCAATAAACTAA
This sequence comes from Methanobacteriaceae archaeon, assembly GCA_023249725.1. GTDB lineage: Archaea > Methanobacteriota > Methanobacteria > Methanobacteriales > Methanobacteriaceae > UBA349. The sequence goes on along the minus strand of JAHFBZ010000022.1, from coordinate 22,577 downwards.
TGGAAAGAATGAATCACGTCGCACCAGAAGACCTAACCGCAGAATCCAATGATAATATAAAAAATGTAGTAATAAGGATGCTATACCGAGAATACAAAAGCACCCTAGAGTTCCCCTACGAAAGCATAGAAAGAGCAGCCGCACAAAAAGGAATAAGCGCAGAGGAACTCGAAAAAGACCTATACACTATGATATGGGGGTCAGAAAATGAGCACAAGCGAAGAAGAATTGAAAGCCCAATTACAGAATCAGGACATTGAACTAAACTCAGACTATGAAAGGACACTATCAGAATCAGAATACGAATCCATAAAGATAGCCCTAGTCGAAATAGTCAACCGGATAGCCCCGGGCTGCGTCAAAGTACTAAAAGCAGTAGACCACAAATGGGCAAAAAACAATGAAACACCAAGCTTAGAAGACGTACAAGAACAGTTCTTTGACCTAATAGACACCATAAGTGAACCAGTAAAAGGATACGTACTACAAAGAAAAGTAAGCACAGGCGGACTATACGTCGAATTTGATTTAAGAGATAACAGTTGTAAAGCTGGTGCATTATACTCAGTACGGAAATTTCGGCCCTTAAATTGGCTAAAATTGAACAATATTATCTATAATTTTAATTGGTTGCAATTATTATAATGGGAAATGAGTCCCACGAATTTTTCACCTAGTGAAAATTTATTTCCACTAAAATTGAGAATTTATATTTTATTTCGTCATTTAGCACGTTCTAATACTTATACTCTCTTTTAATCAGTTTACATATTTTCATTTTAAAATTTAATTCTTTTCTAATCAATTATAAATATTAATCAAATAAATATAAATAGTATTAAATATTACTTATTATTAATGAAGTGTTATACGTGCAAGACAAAGATACAAAAATAATATCATTTAAAGTATCAAAAAAATTATTAAATGACTTTGATGAGCTAGCAAAATCTAAAGGATACCAAATAAGAGGAGATGCGATTAAAGATCTTATGAAATTAGAAATAAAAAGAAATAAATAGATTCTTAAATAATGTATTCTTCACAATATAATTTTTTTGTAAAAAGTTAACTGAATCTAATTTAAATTTTTGATGAGTTAACAAAATTTATTGCATTAATTAAATAGGGATTTCTTTCTACAGAGATATAGTTCCATAGTTCTTGTAATTCTTCGTTAGTATTTTCTAGTTCTTTATGGTCTTTATAGGATTTTGCATAGTTAATCAATGCTTGTATCCATAATAATGACTCAGCAGATTTTTGCCATAATGATGGATCTCTTGAAAAAGACAAGGGAGTCCTAATTATACGCATTTTTGATCCAATAATTCTATTTATTTTCTTTATGTGTTTGGCAAAATCTTTTGACAAAGTTAAACTATATCCGCAAGTATTAGTGAAATCAGAGAGGTTTGATTTAAAACTGAATTCATTATTTTCTATATCATTTAGATATTCTAATAGTATACTTATCCATAAGTTACATATTTCTTCAAATTCTAATTTTTTTAGATGATATAATGGGATTAATAGTTCATTATTGAGAGTAGAAGTATTATTTATTTCACTAATTCCACTATGTAGTTTATTTATTATTCTAAGTTCATCTTTACTAACTGTTGTAGGCCATACATTTTTCATTAGTTCAAAAATATTAGAAATCACATCAAAATCAGTAGTATCATTTTTAAGATCATTTATCCAGTCTGCTAGGATATAAATATTTTCAATTGGGTTTAAATTAATTAATAGTTCATTTGCTAGATCAAAGCTATCAGAATTCTTCTCATTTGTGTTCATAATCACAATTTGTGATGCAAATGCTCTTAGAAAAGGAATATCATTTTCTATTAAAAATATTAAAAAATCACTATGATTATCGACTGTTGTCTTATGAATTATGGTCTTATAGATAATCACTATAGCATTTAACTGTATCAATGATTTTCTTGAATCAATTTTATCTATAGTTGATAAATCGCGCTGAATTTCTTCAAAAATATTAATCAACATGTAAGGATCTATCTCAAAAATAACATCAGCGGCATAATGTAGGCTGTAAAAACGTCTATCCCAGAGAGAACTAGATAACTCAACAATATTATTCATCTCTCTTATTATTTCATGAAAATCTTTCTTTAATAGGGGCAATACATTACGGGTGCCTTTATTTTTCTTTTTAAGAGAATCTAATATAAATTCATTATTCGGTGAATTAATAATAAACTCATATAAATTTTTTACAAGATTATTATCACTAAATTCGATTATTTTATCTGTATATTGATCCGATTTTTGTGTCCTAGGTATCCATTCACTGAGTGATAACCATAATTTATTAAATATGGTTTCATCTCCTGTTTTTAGTTCGGAAATAAACTCTTCAGTATTTGAGCAAATTATATCATTTAATTTAAAATTATTTCCATGCATAAAACCCATTCTTATTATGCCTGAAAGCTGCTTGTCACATAATTTACATATATAATCATTTTGTATAAGCGATTTAAAAAATAGATGTGGGTAAGGGATTATATTTTGAATTTCTGTATTTTTTGGAGTAAAATATTTAAATTCCGTGACCTCTACATTATTTGGATTGAATAATTCTTGTTTATCAAAATTTCCATATTTATTGGCGATTAACTCGTCAAAATAATCATTTACCTTATAAATTAAATCATTAGTAATTTGAGTTATTAGAAGCGGATGATTCCGAGTAGCATTCTGAATAGAATTTGAAAGGTGATAACCTTCTTTTATAACATCATCTTCATACAGTAAAATGTATCTATCATGAAATGGGGATTTATCATTCTTACTTTTTAAACAATAAATATACAAATCTAAATTTGATAGAATATGCCTTAATTCGTGAGATCTTTCTTCAATTCTTTCTAATCTTGTTTTTTCTTCCTTTGCACTTTTTTCTTCTTCTTTTTTAGGAAGCACATATCCTGTGATTACAATAAATTTATTGCTTAAATCTTCCATATCTGCTAAAATTTCTATACCCAATACATCAAAAAAAGGATCAATTATAACAATTCGATTCGTATTATTTTTTTTAGAAAGTTTTTTTATCCAATCAATAAAGTTCAAGGTTTCGCCTGATAACCACCCTTTAGGAAAAAAAGATCCTCCAGAATCTTCAGGAAAGTTTTTCTTTGCAAATATTTTTGAATCATTTGATGACGGAATCCATGGATCCATATCATATGATTTGATAAATGAATTATGATAATT
>JAHFBZ010000022.1:0-19318 GCA_023249725.1 Methanobacteriaceae archaeon | reverse complement strand
TACTCTTTCAATATGACTTAATTCAGATTTTTTTTGACGAATTTGATCATTTTTACTATTAATTTCAGTTAATATTCCTAATGATGATTCTCCATAATTACTAATAATTCCTGAGTTCATAGCAATTTCTTTAAGAATAACAAAAGAGTTTTCATAGAAAATATCCCATTTAATTTCTTTATTATCTTTTTTCCAAATAGTGAGGAATATTTGGCTGATATCTGCTTCACTTTTAAAATAACAAGTTAAATAATCTTCATTAATAAATATAACTTCTCTTGTCTGATCTATTAATATTTCTTCTCCAGTATAAGCTCTGCATCTTACTAAAAAATGAGAATTGTTAGAAAAACTGCCTTTATTAATTGTTATTTTAATTTTTTTACAGAATTCATTTACTATAACCTTAGGAGTGGGATGGTCAGTGATTAATTTTAAATCAATACAATTTTTTTCATATTCATCAGCCGAACTATAAGATATAATATCAATATTACCTAATCGAGGTATATCTTGTTTGGTGAAATTGAAACCTGTTTCTAATTTTAGTTGATTTAAACATTCGATAATAATATCCTTTGAGTTTCTAGAGATTAAATCATCAGAAATCAGGTTCAACTTATCTAAATTAAATACTGATATCATGTAAGCGTTTGAATCAGTTAAAGGGCTAGTCAAAGGTTTCCTGGGATAGATTATAGTATCTATTATTTCTTTTGTTTGAAGAAAAATAGGCCCTCTTAAGCAATAAGAATTATCTTTCGGATCTTCTAACAAGTATAAATCATCATATTTTGCATTTTGTTGTATTTTTGAATTTATACATGCATCATGGAGGCTAAAACCATTTATTAACTCATTAATTATATTCAGTATTTCTAAACCAGTATTATAGTAAGTCAGTAATTTTATTGAAAATTTTAGATCTCCAATTTTTTTCTTAATGACATTTTTCTCATACCATTTATCAATGCTTGTAGATTTTATTGGCATACTTGAAGGAAGAACCATACTATAAATAATTTTTCTATATTTAGTTTCTCCTTCTATCTCTAAAACCCAAATACCCATGTAAAAAGTATTTTCCGTATTGAAAATTCTTGAAAAACGGGGATCTACACTATATTTTTGGAGTTTATTTATAATTTCAGTGCTATTCATGGAATCACCTAAAATAAAAATAAAATAAAAATTTATTAGTAAATCTGGTCTGTGAAAGTCAATTCTTTGTAAATTCCTGGTGCAATATAATAATCATCTGCAATATTTATCAGACTAGCTTTTTTTAGCATTACTTTATCTTGTATTCCATCCCAATTGATTTTTTTAGCTGTTTCTTTTGTAATGGTTATATTGAATGCAATTGCTTCTTTACTGTTGCCATAAGCATCTTCAAAACTAGCATATCTGTTTAAAGTAACTGAATTTATTCTATTATCTTTAAATAGGATTTTCATTACTTTTATTGCATCGATGGATGTGTCTTCTATTAATGAGTCTTCATCCCAAAAATCTTGAGAATAATCAATAGTTACATTACCATTATTTACTTTAATCTTTTTTATTCCATCTATTTCTCCACTTATATTGGAGTTTATAGTATCATTTGTAAGAGTATTTTCCGGTTCGACAGTTTTTGAAGCTCTATTTATTGTTAGATCAATATTTGCATCGTCTTTTCCTTTTTTCTGAGCAGTAATATTAATATCAACAGTATTAGTGTCCTTTGAAATATTTAGGGGCAATGAGAACTTTCCACTTGAATTAATTTTAATCTTATAATCCTTCAAATTGAGCCTTTCTGAAGAAATTGTTACTATGGCTCCTGCTTCTGAAACACCACTTAGATCATAGCTTGTAGCATTTTCACCAATTTCGGTCTCATAACCATTGAAAAAAGTAATATTTGCATTATCCAACTCCAGATTAACAAGATTTGTCTGATCTGGTGCTGAAAAAGATCCAATAAAACCAAAAATTAGTATTCCTAGACAACATAAACCAATTCCACTAAGAATCTTTTCATTTTTAGTTCTGTCATTCCACCAATTTTTGAGTTTATCAAAAATATTCTTATTATCCTTATTTACTTTTAGATCATCAATATTAGCTAAATTCTCTCCACAATTTTCGCAAAATTTACTATCTTTTTTATTATCTTTTCCACATTGTGGACAATAAACCATCATTAACCCCCCATTCTATAATATATTTATAAAAATAAAAAATTTAATCCCTTTAAATATTATCGCAAGACCTAAACCCGATATTAATCCAGTGACAAACCTTAAATAGTTATTACTCTCCCTAAAACCAATAAATTGACTAAATCCATCTAGAATAGCAGGTATTAACATTAGAATTGCAATAAAAATCAAATTCACTGTATAATTAACATAGAAAAAGTATACGAATACAAAATAAAAAAACATACTAATATAAAATCCTGTACACCTAGCACAAACTGGAAAATAATAATTATTGATTTTAAATGTACGTTCGGGCATCCTATGACAAATTAAAAGCTTAAAATCATCTTTTGATATTAAATCTTTATTACTCATTTGACCCCCCAAAACCCATTATCACAATAATCTCTATATAATTAAAGTAAATATATATTCATATATAATATTTACTATCTCAATGTTATAGAAAAAGATTAGTTGTATATTAATTAATTGAAATATTACTGATTAAAATATAATTGGTGAAAACATGAATTCTTCTAATAACCATCCAGATGTCCTCAAAATAAAATATAATTGCTTCACTTTAACTTTATTCAATGAAATAAGTTTTAAAGATAATAAAATTCATTTTAAAGATTTTTTTTCAACAGAAGATAATGTTCCAGATACTAAAGCCTGGAAAAAATTCTGGTCTGAACTAGAAAATTTAGATATTTGGCATTGGAAAAAGGAATATAACAATTACACGGTTCTTGATGGATGTGACTGGTCAATAAAAATATCACATAACGGAAAAACTATTAAATCCGAAGGATCTAACCAATGGCCTGAAAACTTTAAAGGTTTTATCAAGGCTCTTAAGGATTTGACAGGTTTTGATGTGACTAAGAAAGAATCATTCCAAGAAATAGATTTAGAATCAGAGAAATATATTCAATCGGCAATAACAGCTATAGCATTCCCTCGCGATTTAGATGGCTTAGTAAAACAAATCTGGAAAAATCAGGATTTACCTATAGATTATCATACTGATATGGATTTACTATTATATCATGAAGATGTTTTCAAATATATTGAAGATAACAATGAGGAGCCTTATAACTGGAGTGCGCCTAGATGGATGAGTAAAGGAGATATACTATTTTTCTATCATTCAAAAAGTTCTCAATACTCCTCTAAAAAGGTTTTTAAAGAATTAGAAGAATATGAAGCAAATGAAATTGTAATAAAAAACGCTCTTCATGGACTTGAGCTTGCTAAAAAATATGCTGGGAAAATTATTGGATTTGGAGAAATAGCAGGACCTACAGAATATTTTGGCTTTCAAGATCAACATTTTAAAGACAGAACTTTTGCTCCAATAGAAAGTGTACATATATTTGAAAACCCAATTGACATTGAAATATTTTCAAATTTCATCAAAATCAGTCCTGGTGGAACTAACACTCCTATATCACGCGATAAAGACTTCCAACAATTAAAAGAAGTTTTATCTGAAAATAATGTGTTACCAGATTATTTAAAAACTGCTAAAATCGGAAATAACACCTTCAGAAATGTGAACAAAGATAATTGGAGAGAAATATCCTGTTCAATAAATTCTTCATTCTTATACGAAGATCAGATTAGATCTTATTTAATTGATTACTTCTTAAAAGAAATTAAAGATAATAGAACCCCTCTTCTTGAAGAATGTGACTGCTTTAGAGATTCTAAAAAGACTGGAACTTCAGATTATTTTATAAAAATCAATTCTATATGGGTACCTGTAGAAGCTAAAGTAAATATACTATCTGAAAAGGATATACGCCATCAATTATCAAAATATTTACACATTGATAGCTTCCGACCTACAATAAGAAATCAAGAACAAAAGGAATTTGATGCATTTAATCCCAAATTCGCTCTAATTATTGATCAATCAGGCGTTTATATTTATAATGATAATGAATTTATTGATTGTAAACCTGGAGAACCTATATGGGTGCGAAAAGATATGCCTGAAACTGATAAAATAAGAAAAAATATTATCAGTTATTTGGATGAGTTTTATTGATTTTGATTTAAAATATCATATTGTAATATTGTAGTTAAATTAATATTATATTATTAAATTATAATAAAAAAGGGGATGATTATTAAATGAATAAACTTAATTTTGCTTCTATTGAAGAAATACCTTTAAAAAGTCATTTTAAAAGGGAAGATAAGGATTTTACTCCGTGGTTACAAGAAAATATTCAACTTCTTGGTGAGGCAATTGGTATAGACATTTTAGATGCTGAAACTGAAATTCCTATTGGAAACTATAGATTAGATATTTTAGCAAATGAATCTGGAACTAACAGAAAAATTGCTATAGAAAACCAGTTTGAGACTACGAATCATTCACATTTAGGTCAATTAATAACATATATGGCTGGTGCAGATGCAGACGTTGTTGTATGGGTGGCAGAAAGTTTTAGAGAAGAACATTTAACTGCAATTAATCATTTAAATCAAATATCAAATAAAGAAATAGCTTTTTTCTGTATTCGCCCTAGGTTAATTAGGATAGATAATAGTGACCCTGCTTTAGAATTTGTAGTAGTTACTAAACCTGATGAATGGGAAAAATCCGTCACAACATCATCTAAACAATTTTCTCCTAGAGAAATGGAGTATAAAAAATTTTGGGATCAATTAGCAACTATTTATTCAAATTTGTGTTCTGATTTCAAAGTAAAAAATCCTTATCCTCAAGGATGGCTATGGTTTGGAGCTGGAAAGTCAGGATTATTCTATTCATGGGCATTCAAACCCCAAAAATTTGTTGTGGAACTTTATATAAATACCCGCGATGCAAAAACAAATGATAAAATATATGCTCAGTTTTTAAAAGAAAAAGAGCATATTGAAGAAAAACTAGGTAAATTAGAATGGTTTAGATTAGAAAATCTTAAAAAAAGAACAATTTCTATGAATAAAGACATTGAAGATGACATTCTAACGCTGAAAAATAAAGAAGATCTAATCCAATGGGCTGTTGAAAATATGGAAAAATTCAGAGAAGTATTTGATCTAAAAATAAAAGATCTGGAATAAAAATTTTTTATATATAATAATTAGAAATAATGATATCTAGTAATTTAAATTTTCTAGATCGAACGGATTAATTAATAAAAGAATTTAAATTCAAATAAATTAATCATCCAGTAGTGGTTTCATTATTTCTAATTGCCGTTTTCATACGCTTATAAGAAATTTTAACAGCTTCAATTATTTCGGGGATTTGTTTTTCATTTTCTAGCTCAAAAACGCCCCATTTTTTTACTATTTTAGATCTTTTCTCAACGCCTTTGATTTCCCCTTTTCCTGTGTACATGTCCAATCGTATTTTTTGGGAACTATATGAAATTGCATAAATAAATACTCTTTCAGGAGAATAATAACTAAATCCATCTTTAATGGTTTTTGAAGTAATCTTTGAGTCAATTTTTTTTAATTCTTTATCAAATGTCTCAAACAAGATTTCTATTGGACTCCTAAATTCTTTCAAAACCTTGATGCATTCCTTCCTAACTTTTTCATCTGGATCATTTTTTAAATTTTCTAAAAATCTAATAGCACTATCATTGCCAATAGCTCCTAATGCCCTAACTGCTTTCCATCTAACTGTACTTTCTTTATCATTTAACGAATTTAAAAGACCTTCTACAGCATCAGGATCTTTAAGTTCACCTAAAGCCTCAATGGATATTATTCTTATATAAACATCTAAACGTTTTAAATAAAAAACAAGTTCTTCAATAACGGGTTTACCTATTCTATTGCCTATTTTCACAATTGATCGACGGGCCACACCATCGTGATCTATCCTGAACATTTGAATTAATGGATTTATTGCTTTTTGATCCCCAATTTTACCAAGCGAAGCCGCTGCTCTAGTACGAACGCTTCGTTCATGATCTTCAAGAGCCTTAATTAATGGAGCAGAAGCATTAGTACAGTTTAAATTTCCTAACCTAGTAGCTGCATGTGCTTTTTGACGATCATCACCTTTTTTTAATATTTTTATTAGTTCAGAGCATTCAATATCAATTCGAGGTTCATTCTTAACAGGTTCTTTAGGTTTAATTATTGAAAGTTCTTTAGGTCCTGAATAACCATATTCTTTACGTATTGATTGAATATTCAGAGTTAAATCATCTATAAAGGACATTAGCCAAGAAACGTTATTTCCTTCATTAAGCTCAATTCTCCAATTTTGTTCAGTTTCAGCTATATTAATTGATTTAACGGCACCGCATCGATAGAAAAAGTTAATGTTTCTTTTTAAAAATTTATTCCACCATTTAATATCTCTAACATTCCAGTTTTCCAACGTATCAATTTTTTCCATACCTGGAAATACGGTTAGTGATTTTAGTAATGATGTTTCCTTTTTTCTGAAATCGATATTTTCAGTACTTTTGGTTATATTGCAGATTTTACAGAGGGTTTGTAAGTTATCTTCTGAGTTATCCACTTCATAATATCTTGGCTTGATATGGTCAACCTGTAAATAGTTTTTTTGGTCTTCTCCACAGCAAAGGCACTTGAATTTATCTCTTTCTTTAATATATTGTTTATCTTCCTGACTGAGAACTAAATTATTAATTAAATCAATAGCTCGTTGAGCAGAATTTCTAACTTCAAGATCAACGTCATTTTTGGCAGTGATTTTTAATAAGTTAATTGTTTTTTCATGAATTAACTCTTCTATACCCATATCCCCCAAAATATCACATGCTTCTATTCTCTCAGCAACACTTCCTTTTTTAAGTTTTTTAATAATTCTTTTTTCTTTATTTGCTACAATTTCATTAATCCATCTGTGTTGAGATAAAATCCACTCAACTGACATGTTATACTGGGATTTAAAAAGGCCATAATCGTAATAAAAGACTTTCCAGTATCGGTCATCTCTATTATATTCCTCAAACAACTTCTGATCAGCATTCTCAATTCCCATGTCTTTTTCAATATATTTTTGGGCAATTAGATCTAGATCATGCCATTTTCCTTCTTTAAATTCTATGAATCTGGGTGGTTCATTCATATTTTGTGCCATGTGTTTTGAGATATCACAGATACTTTTTAAAATATCCCTTCCAACATGTTTATTTGAAGGAGGGAAGAATTTTTCGAACCATTTTTTTAATCGGGCTTTATTTTCGATTAATTTTACATTTTCGTCATCGAATTCTTCTAAATTTTCATTTTTAAGGCTATTAATTAATTCTTCAAAACTATCCTTTTCATTTTCGAAAACCATGACTAGTTGTTCGACTTCTTCAGGATTTCCATCTTCATCAGGTAAAGCAATCAAAACTTTATACCATCCAATAGGCATTAAGGTTAAAAATGGATTGAATTCACGTCTATCCATTATATCATATAAATTGGGTATGATGAAATCAAAGGGAGGTATTGGTTTCCTGAATTTTCCATCTGATTTTTCGTATTCTTGTTCAGGTGTTATAGGCCCCCAGGTTTTCGGATCCCATTTAACCCAGTTGATAGCTTTTTGCCAATTATCCTGGAAAAAAACAAGATTTGCTTCAGCATTACCTCCAAATTTAGGGCCTCTAAGAGCTCTACCTACCATTTGTGTCATTGAAATTACACTAGTAGTTTGTCGAGTAATGAAAACCGTGTTCACATCGGGTACATCGGTTCCTTCAGTTAACATTTTAATATTCACTAGCACATCAAGTTTATTGTTCTTAAATTGATCTAGTACTTCAGCATTTCTTTCATTTCCCTGTTGAGAGTACATAACATCTGCAGAGATCCCTTCATCATTCAAAAAATTACTAATCACATCACACTGAGTATATCTATCAGCAAAAATAATGGTCTTTTTATAATCATCTTTATTATCAATATAATACTGAGTTATTTTACGATTTCTAGCAGCATTTTTAGCTAATTGGCTAATAACTGATTCTGGAAGATCTTTATTTGAATTAACCCATCGAGTATACATTCTTTCATTAAATTCCGGAGCAAAATCTGTGTCAGACTCTTTAATCACAGGTTTTGCTAGTATACGCTGAGCAATAAGATTTTCAACAGAAGTTTGGTGAATAATCTCTTGAGGGAAAAGTTTTTTTAACCATCCACGTTTATTAATGTCCATATAAGTTGGAGTTGCAGTTAATCCTAAAAGATAAAGTTCAGGAAATTGTTTACGAAGTGATAGAATCAAATTTCTATAAGTGGGTGCAGGAGAATGATGTGCTTCATCAAAAACAACGAATAATTTACCGTTTGCAGATTTTAAAAATTCTTTAAATTTAGGATGATTTTTCTTATTAGCATTAGCTATGCTCTGTAAAGTAGCAATTAAAACATCATCATCAGTTTTAATCTGATTAATATTAAAATGATTCTGTGTTCCGGACACAACACGAACATTTAACCTTTCTCTTGGCTCAGGTATCCATCCTACCTCATAACCCTCATTAATTTCCTCTGATAAAGGTCCAAAACTATAATAGGCTTGTTCCAGTAAGTGGTGAGTATGAGCAAGCCACAATAATTTATAATCATTACCCAAAACATTTTTACAAATAAATCGAACGGCAGTGAATGTTTTACCACTTCCAGTAGGTAATGCAACAATTGAACCTGATGGAAAATTTTTAGAATTAAACCAATTAGTGAGGTGATTTATAGTTTCACTCTGATGGATAGCTTCAGGTTTATTCGACATTCGATTTCTACAAAAATTTAGGTCATATTCACGAAAAAAATCTGCTTTTTGTCCCATTAATTCACACCCTTCACTAAATTAGTATAAAGATTCAATTAAAAAAAGTATTGCATTAATCTGAATCACGGTTTATTGACAATTAGCCGATAATATCTCAAAATACTATAAAATTTTTTATATATTCTCTCATTCAATTCAATAATTGCTTTATTTTTATTTATTAATATGATTCATGTATTTACTGGCAATTTATACACATAGCAAGGTTAGATTTCAGGATGTTCATCACATTTCATTTTATATCAACTCTTAGGTTCCTAAAGATTAAACTATATAATATGTTACATAGTTTAAATATTAAAAGTTTATCATGATATATTTCATGCATAAATGTAAAGTAAAAATTGAAAACTTTTTATATTTCAAAAACAATTATATTTTCATGAAAGATTTACCCACTCTTCAAGATTTATTTAATAACGCTGTTTTTAAAATACCGGATTATCAGAGAGGTTACTCGTGGGAAAATCAGCATAGACTAGACTTACTGGAAGATTTAGAGCTTATAAATAATAAAGGCCATTATACCGGAACAATTGTTTTAAAAGAAAGAGATACAGTAAAGGGTTTGGGTAAAATCTATACAAGATATGATATTGTGGATGGCCAGCAGCGGTTTACAACTATTTTAATTTTACTGGATACAATTATTAAAGAATTGAAAAAATTAGATGAAGAAGAAAGTTCCGCGGTTGCTGATGGTATAAGTTCTATTTATATTAAGGATAAAGGCCCTACAGGAATGAATATTTATAAACTGGAACTGGATAAAGAAAATGATAAATATTTCCAGGAAGCTATAATTGAGGGTGCTCCAGGTATTAATCGTACAATAAAATCACATAATAATTTATATAATGCTCAAAAGCAGTTTGAAACCTATTTGCTTAATAAATCCTTAGTTGAAGAGAATTATTTACAATGCCTTTATTCTTTAGTTGATAAATTGACACAATCATTGATATTTACTCTTTATAATGTAGAAGACGATGCAGAAGTAGGAGTTATCTTTGAAGTTATGAATGACAGGGGAAAGCCATTATCTGAGCTGGAAAAGGTGAAAAATTATCTGATTTATTTGTCTGGGAAAATCTCTGAAGATTCCCAAAGCTCGTCAAAGATGGTGGAAACCATTAATAACGATTGGAAATCTATTCTGGAAAACCTAGCTAAATCTGACATGTCCCGAAATGATGACGAGGATAGGTTCTTGAGGATGAATTATATTATAAACTTTTACTCTGATTTAAAGGCCTATAAACAAGATGGAAAAAAGATAAGCAAGACTGGGCAATTAGCTCACGTTTACAAAAATTTAAAGACTTATTTTAAAGATTTAGAACGTGGAAGAGAATATGAACGGTGTTATAAAGAGATAGGAGACTATGCTAATTCATTACAAACAATTTCAACCAGATTACTTGATATACTCGATCCTTATGATAAATATGCTTTTCAGACTATAGAAAATAAAAAATTAAGAGCAGACATTCAATCCATTGTCTCAAAAATTGGTAGAATGGATATAAAATCCAATATTTTGGTGCTGATGGTTGCTATTTATGATAGGTTTATTGAAGAACCTGAAAAAATCATCAAACTAATGGATATTTGTGAAAAATTTGCCTTCAGAACCTATTATCTGATTGAATGGAGATCTTATTCAGGACAGAACCAAATTTATACCTTGGCCTGTGACATTTATAATGATCGCTTAAATTACCATGAGATAATAGCAGTAATGGATGAATTATTTGATTATTATGCTGCAGATTCAATTGTAGCGAATAATTTCTTTAACAGAGATAACTATTACGACTGGAAAGGCCTGAAATACTTTTTATTTGAATATGAAGTTTCTAAATGCTGGGAAAACTTAAAAAGTGACCCCCAATTAACCTGGTCTTATCTTAAAAAAACCGATAGAAAAGACTCTATTGAACATATATTGCCTCAGAGTCTGGAGAGAAATGGTAAAAAAGTTCCCTACTGGAAAGAAAGATTCAATAAAAAGGCTCATGAAGAAAATCTGCATAAACTGGGAAATCTTACATTAACAACAGCTTCTGAGAATTCTAAACTTTCAAATAAAGGATTTGATGAGAAAAAACCTATTTTTAAAGAATCTGATTGGAAGATTAACCAGATGCTAGCCCATTCCATAGAATGGAATGAAACGAAAATTCTAAAAAGAGGTAAAGATTTATTTGAATTTGCATTAAAAAGATGGGGTTATTGATAGAATCCTATTTTATTCTTTTTAAATCACATAAAATCTAGGAATTATTTAATTATTATTAGGTGATTGGTATTTTTGAATGTGGCCTCAAATTAAATTCAAAAGAATTAATTATAGTTCTCAACAAATAACTCATATAAATCATTATCGGGAGTAATAAACGATGAAATATAGTGCAGGAATGGCCGCAAAATCATTTTGGTATTTAGAATCCAAAAAAACTGCCCAATACATGTTAGATGATAAGACTAAGAAACAAATCCTTGAGCTAGCTATTAAAGACAATATCTATCAAGTTGAAACTGAAAATAGGGCTAAAAACATGGCCAATGCCATTTATTCTCGTTTAAGTAATTTACCTAAACAATTATTATCAGCTATTGTCAGTTCAGATATCACGACTTCAAAGGTTTTAGTTTTAATATCCATCATGAAAAGTGATCGACTTTTCTTTGAGTTTATGTATGAAATCTTTAGAAACAATGTCATTTTAGGCGATTTCACTCTGAAAGATAGGGATATTAATGTATTCTTTGATGAAAAAAAATCTCAAAGTGAAATTGTTGATAAATGGACAGATGGGACAGTTAAAAAATTGAAATCTAGATATTTAACTATTCTAAATTTTGCAGGGCTTATTAGGACTGACTCTGATAAAAGGGAAATCATAGTACCATATATAGATTTCAGAGTTAAAAAACACTTATTAGATAATGATATGGCCCCCTACATGTATACTATTACTGTGGAAAAATAGTTTGGTGATTTTAATGGATTCTATTGATGAACGATTAAACCAAATTGAAAATACAATAAAAAAAGATTCTTTCCGTCAAAACAAAGGACTAGGTAACGAAGTAGGTTATTATATTTTCGATTATGAACCTCAATATGAAATAAGGGTTCGTGAACACATTGAACATTTGAAAAATAAGATAAATAAGTCAAGCTATCCTTTCAAGGTCATTGAATTTGATATATACAATATCATAATTGAAATTCTTAAAGAAAAAGGTTATTTAGAAAAATCCTTTAAATTTGAAGAAAAAAAAGGGCGAGAGTTCACTAAAAGAGCTATTAATAAATTATTGAAGTTAGGTAGTGAAACTAATCTAATTGTTAATAATATTAAAGATAATACGCCTAAAAACTCGGTTGTTTTCCTAACAGGCATAGGTAAAAGTTATCCTTTACTTAGGTCTCACAATGTTCTTAATAATTTACATCAGGTCTTAGATGAGGTTCCTGTGGTAATGTTCTTCCCAGGTGAGTACTCTGGTAATGATTTAATTCTGTTTGGAACTATTCATGATAATAATTACTATAGGGCATTCCCCTTGGTAGAATAAAGCCTTTATTAAATCATAATTTACGTTTATACAATAATTATCAATTTAAAAACCATTTGAGAGTTAGGGGTCGAAAAATGAATATCAGTGACATGTTTGAAAAGCCTATTGATAGGGATATTAAGGGTGTAATTAAAGTTGGGCAACATGATGAAGCGAATATCTATCAGGAATTAAATGAGTACGTGGTAACTAAAGAATTATCCAAACACTTTAGAGAATTCTTTGAAAACTATAGAAAAGGAATAGAAGGGCCTACTGATGATATGGGAGTGTGGATTTCAGGTTTCTTTGGTAGTGGTAAATCTCATTTTCTTAAAATATTGTCATATATTTTAGACAATAGAGAAGCAAAGGGTAGAAATGCCATTGATTTTTTCCGGGACGATAATAAAATTGATGATCCTTTAGTTATTGCTGATATGAGCTTGGCTGAAAATGTTTCCACGGATGTTATTTTATTTAATATAGATGCTAAAGCTGCAGGTTCTCAAAGGAATAAAGATCCCCTCCTTGATGTTTTCCTAAAAGTATTTAATGAAATGCAAGGATTTTGTGGGGAAATACCATTTTTAGCTGAACTTGAAAGAAAACTTAGTAGTGAAGGACGCTATGAAGAATTTAAAAGAGAATTTCATTCCATTAATGGTGATGACTGGCAAAAAATGAGAGAAGACTTCTTTTTTATTCAAGATGAAGTCATAAAAACCCTCTCTAAAATTAATTATATGAGTGAAGAATCTGCCCGAACCTGGGCAGAAAAGGCAGATCAAAATTATTCCATCTCCATAGAAAAATTTGCCAAACTAGTAAAGGAATACTGTAAAAGTAAAGGAGATAACCACCATTTAGTTTTTCTGGTAGATGAAATAGGCCAGTACATTGGTGATAACTCTAAATTAATGCTTAACTTACAGACCATCACTGAAGATTTAGGAGTTCTCTGTCAGGGAAAGGCCTGGATTATTGTAACCAGCCAACAAGATATTGATTCCATAATGAAAGTTAAAGGGAACGACTTTTCCAAGATTCAAGGACGTTTTAAAACCAGACTATCTCTTTCATCTGCTAATGTAGATGAGGTAATTAGAAAAAGAATATTGTCCAAAAATGAAACGGCTAATCAAACTTTAGAGTCATTATATGAAGAAAAAGAAGCTATATTAAAAAATTTAATTAGTTTTTCCTCAGATACCTCTGAAAAGAAAATGTATACTAATGGCAAAGATTTTGCCGCAGTATATCCATTTATACCCTACCAATTTAACTTACTGGGCAGTGTTTTAAATTCTATTAGGATTCATGGAGCATCAGGTAAGCACCTTTCTGAAGGAGAAAGATCCATGCTAGCACTCTTCCAGGAATCAGCAGTCGTCTTAAAAGATAAAGAATTAGGCGTTTTAATGCCCTTTAACATATTTTATAATGCATTACATAAATTCATAGATCATACCCATAGTTCAGTCATTTCGCATGCTTTAGAAAATGATAAACTGGATGAATTCGATGTTGAAGTCCTTAAAGTCCTATTCATGATTAAATATGTTAAGGAAATAAAGGCTAATCGGGAAAATCTAACTACCTTAATGATAAGTAACATTGATCATGATCGGGTGGCATTAATGGAAAAAATCGAAAATTCTTTGCAAAGATTAGTTAGAGAGACTCTGGTTCAGAAAAATGGGGATATCTATTCATTTTTAACTAATGAAGAGCAGGAAATTAATATTGCTATTAAACATGAGAATGTTGAAATGGGTGAAATCATAAATGAAGCATCTACAGTTATATTTGAGGGTATTTTCACGGATAAGAAATACCGTTATAGTAACCGCTATAATTTCCCCTTTAATCAAGCTGTGGATGATAGATACCGGGGAAATAGGCAATCAGCTAATATGGGATTAATGATAATAACTCCATATTATAACCTTAAAGAAGTAGATAATGAATCTCAGAGTAGATTATCCGATCAATCTGCAAGTGAAAAAACCTCAACAATTCTTAGAGGATTATCCAATACTAATAATGAAGTTATAGTCCATTTAAAAAGTGATTCCACATTTTTAGAAGAAATTGAAGGTCTTTTGAAAATAGAAAAATACCTTACCAAACAAAGTGCTGAATCATCAACTACCAAAAGTATTCGGCATACCAAACAAGAAGAAGTGAGTGAAAAAAAGGCTAGAGCTCGGTTATTTATAGGAGAGGCACTTAAAGAAGCAGATATCTATGTAAAAGGGGATAAAGTAGATATTAAGGAAAAAAATCCTGTGGATAGGATTAATGATGCCTTAAATAAACTGGTTAAGAAAATTTACCATAAATTAACCTACATGAAAACGGCACCAGTTAACTCAGACATAATCAATATTCTAAGAGACAATAATCAGGAAAAATTTGGTAAATCAGATAATGTTGAAAATAGTTTAGCCATTGAAGAAATGGACAAATATATTGAAACCGAAACCCAAATGCATGCCAAACCATCAATGAAGACTATAATAAATAAGTTTAATAGTGCTCCCTATGGTTTTGTTGATTTAGATATAGAATGGTTAATTGCCACATTATATGCCCAAAAAAGGATTTATTTAGTAAAAAATGCACTGCAAATTTCCCTGAAAACTAATAGTGCTGAAGATATTTTAAGATATTTAACTAAAAGGGAATTCCAGGAAAAGATACTGATAGATAAGAAGAAAGAGCCTAAAGGTCCTCAAATTAAAATTGTGAAAGAAGTTTTAAGAGATTTCTTTGATGTGGCTCATAGTCCTGAAGACACTGATAATTTAATGGAACTATTTCATGATAAATCTACAATAAGATTCCGTGAATTGGAGGATATTGAAAGAGAATACATGCTAGAAGAGCGATATCCCGGGAAAACCACTATCCAAGAATCTATGACTCTTTTGCGTGATGTTAATGGAATTACCCAATTAAATCAATTCTTTGATTACGTCACTGAACATGAAAAAGAGTTCTTAGATATTTGTGAGGATTTAGAGTCAATTTTAAGCTTTTTTGGAGGCACCCAAAAAGACATCTTTAGAAGGGCCTATGAAGTGACTGATCTCTACAATGATAATAAGAATTATATTGACAATTCTGAATTAATGGAAATGGCTAATAGTATTAAAAGAATAATTGAAATGCATAACCCGTTTTCCAACATCCATGAACTTCCTGAATTGTATAATAATTTTAACAATTTACATCAATCTATTTTAGAAAAAGAAGCTGAACCCATAAGAAAAGGCCTTGAAGATGATTTGAAACACGTTTTAGAAGAACTTGATTCAGATGATTTGAAAAACAAATTTGGAACTATTTTCCAAAACAGGTTCCAAGAACTGGAAACTAAACTAAATCGTTCCCAGAAGATCTCGGATATCCAAGGTATTCAAAATGAAAGTTATCATTTAGCTAATAAATGTCTTGATCAAATTAAGAAATTTAGAGATTCAACTGCATTTAAACCCGTAGTAAATAATGGTAATGGTAAAGTAGAAGATAATAAGCCCAGAATTAAGCCCCTAAATATTAGAGCTATTTCTAAACCACAAATAACTATTAAAAAAGAAGAAGATATTGATGAATTCCTAGAATCATTAAGGAAGAAACTCAAAGAAAAATTAGAAAAAGACACAATTATTAATTTAAGAATTTAGGGGCGGTATTTTCATGAATAAAAAGGCAATTAAGACATTTGCTATTGAATCAAGGAAGAAATTAATCGAAGAAGTCAAGTATCAGGCCAGTCTTTTAGGAATAACTGCTGAAGACATTACAGAACCTGTAGAAAAAGCAGAAGGAATGGAAATCTATAATATTGGTTTATCCACTCCCAATACCATCTATGATGAGGCTATTGAACAAAGAGAAAGTCTTGTTAAACAGATAAATGAAAAAGGCTTTGATAATGTGGTAGGAGAAGTGGCCTACACCTGGTTTAACCGAATAATAGCCATACGATTCATGGAAGTAAATGACTATCTGCCAACAAGAATACGTGTTTTATCCAGTGCAACTGAAGGAAAAATAGAACCAGATATAGTTACTGAATCTCCCAATATAGATTTAGATTTAACTGATGAAGAAATAGAACAAATCTACCAATTAAAAAATGATAATAAACTGGATGAACTTTTTAAATTACTATTCATCAAACAATGCAATAAACTAAACGAGATCTTACCAGAATTATTTGAAAAAACCGCTGATTACACAGAATTACTACTATCTATTTCATTTACTAATGAAGAAGGAGTAGTTAGACAGTTAATTGATAATATTTCTGAAGAAAACTTCATGGATCAAGTAGAGATTATTGGATGGTTATATCAATATTATATTTCTGAACGTAAAGATCAAGTTATAAACATAAATAAAGGAAGTATTAAAAAAGAGGATATTCCTGCCGCTACTCAGCTATTTACTCCTGAGTGGATTGTAAAATATATGGTAGATAACTCTTTAGGGAGATATTGGATTGAACGAAATCCCCATAGTAAACTTAAAGATAAATTGGAATATTATTTAGAAGAAGCTGAACAATCAGAGGAAGTTAATATAACCCTTAAAGATGTTAGAACTGAAATAACACCTGAAAATATAAGTTTCATCGATCCATGCATGGGCAGTGGACATATACTTGTGTATGCATTCGATGTTTTTGTTGAAATTTATAAAGAAAGAGGTTATTCTGAAAGAGAAATACCTGAATTAATTCTTAAAAACAACATTTATGGTTTAGATATTGATGATCGGGCTTATCAATTAGCTTATTTTGCAGTGATGATGAAAGCTAGATCATATAGTCGCAGAGTATTATCAAAAAAGGTTCACCCTAATGTTTTCTCAATACAAGAGAGCGAAATTATCGATGAAAAAATAATTAATTATATTGCAAATAAAGATTTAACAGTACTAGAAAACTTAAATTATCTTAAATTCATTTTTAGTAACGTTAAAGAGTTTGGTTCACTTATTGAAGTAAAATCTTTTGATTATGATTGTTTAGAATCAAAAATTCATCATATTTTGAATAGTTCAAAAAACAGTTTAAATGATATTACAATACATGATTTGATTATCAAAAAATTGATTCCATTAATTAATCAAGCGAAAATATTATCCAAAAAATACGACATTGTTGTAACAAATCCCCCATATTTAAATAAAATGGATAAAACTCTGAAAGATTATACTAAATCTCATTTTAAAGATTATTCTAAAGATTTATTTACAATATTTATTTACAGAAACTTTAAATTCTGTAAACCTCATGGCTATTCTGCTTTAATGAGTCCTTTTGTATGGATGTTCATTCAAGTTCATGAAAAGTTAAGAAATTATATTATTAATAAAAAAGCTATATCTTCTTTAATACAGTTAGAATATTCTGCTTTCAGCGAAGCTACAGTTCCTATATGTACTTTTGTATTATATAATGCTGATTTGGATTATAAAGGAACTTATTTAAAGCTTTCTGAATTCAAAGGTGGAATGGAAATTCAAAATGAAAAAGTTTTGGATTCTGTTAAAAATAATGTAGTTGATTACAAATATTCAATCCAAAAAGATAATTTTTCAAAAATCCCTGGGAGTCCTATTGCTTATTGGGTTAATGATAAGTTAATTGAAGCATTTGTTGTTGGAAAAGAACTTTCTTCAATAGCTGAACCCAAAAACGGACTTCAAACTGGTGATAACAAAAAATTTTTGCGATATTGGTATGAAGTTAGCATCTCAAATATTGGTTTTGGATATGAATCAAGGGAATTAGCAAAAGTTAGTGGTTTAAAATGGTTTCCTACTAATAAAGGCGGCAAATTCAGAAAATGGTATGGAAATCATGAATATTTAATAAATTGGGAAAATGATGGGAAAGATATAAGTCATTTTAAAGGATCGGTTATAAGAAATCCATCTTTTTATTTTAAAAAGGGTATTTCATGGACGGTTATTAGTTCAAGCAACACATCATTCAGATATTCTCCTGGTGGTTTTATATACAACAATATGGGGCCTTGTATTCATTCTGATAACGATGAAATGAATATAATTGTTCTAGGAATTCTGAATTCAAAAGTATCAAATTCTTTTTTAAGTTTCTTATCACCGACTCTTGGTTATGAATCGGGCTCAATAGCTAAAATCCCCATTATCATTAGTAAAAAATATAAAAAAATTGTATATTATCTAGTAGTTGATAATATAAACCTATCTAAAGATGATTGGGACTATTTTGAAACATCATGGGATTTTTTAAAACATCCTTTAATAACTTTTAAAGAGAAAAATAGTGATATAATAAAGAATTCCTTTAAAAACTGGGAAAAAGACACTACAGCTAGATTCAGTAAACTCAAACAAAATGAAGAATCGCTGAATTTAATTATCAATGAAATATACGGATTACAAGAAGAAATTGATAATAAATTAAATGACGCTGAAATAACTATAAACAAATCTGATCTAAATAGGGATATCAAAAGTTTTATTTCCTACGCAGTCGGATGCATGTTAGGCCGTTACTCCCTTGATGAAGAAGGCCTAATTCATGCCGGAGGCCAACGAGATCCCGCTAAATACTCCAAATTCATCCCAGATGATGATAACATCATCCCTATCTTAGACACAGAATACTTTGAAGATGATATTGTAGGTCGATTTGTTGAATTTGTTAAAGTCACCTTTGGTGAAGAAACATTAGAAGAAAACCTTGATTTTA
>JAHFBZ010000085.1 GCA_023249725.1 Methanobacteriaceae archaeon | reverse complement strand
TTTATTGATGAAATAGAAGTTCCCATGGACGCCCTGCAAAAATTGGAGAAAGTCAATGTTATTTTAACCTATGTAATACACCCGGACCTCACCCTGGAACTGGTAGAACAACTCCATGATAAGGTGGATTGGATAATCGTAGGGGCCTGGAGAGGAGAAGGTTTCAAGCAGCAGTTAACCCGATTTGGAAATATTACTGCCCCTGAAAACATGTGCGATCTGGAAGAAAATGGAAATTCAGTATTTGATGAATTCGTGGCTAAATTTGGCCAACCCATAGTCAAAATTAATTGCCAGGGCGATAAAGTCGTGGATGTGGAAGTCATAAGGGGATCTCCCTGTGGGGCCACCGATTTTGTGGCCAAAGACGTTATTGGAAGGAATAGTGAAGGACTGGCCAGTAGGGCCGGATTGAGGATTCAACACTACCCCTGCCGGGCACCTAAAATGCGATTATTAAGTGACGATGAGTGTAAAAAAGAAATGGCTGCTAATATGCACCGTGACGCCTTCGAAAGAGGTCTGGAAGAATCTAAAAAAGAGTGATTGATTCGCTTCTTATTTTCTTATTAACCATTCGATAATCAATTAAGAATATATTATGTTGCAATAGGGGATTTAAATGAAATATAAAGAAATTATAAATAATTCAAAAAGATGCGACTCCACTGGACTCAGTTTTCTGGACCGTTATCTTACATTATGGATATTTTTGGCCATGATTCTGGGTGTTTCCATCGGTTACTTTATAACTGGATTTGAATCCTTCTTAAATCAATTTTCCGTGGGAACCACCAGTATACCCATTGCCATTGGATTAATACTCATGATGTATCCTCCACTGGCCAAAGTACGCTATGAAGAACTACCTGATGTTTTTCGCGACTGGAAAGTGCTAGGGCTGGCCATGTTCCAAAACTGGATAGTTGCACCCATTTTTATGTTTGCTCTGGCCGTGATATTCTTATCCAACTATCCAGAGTACGTGGTAGGTTTAATATTAATTGGTATTGCTCCTTGCATAGCCATGGTTTTAGTATGGAATGAACTGGCCCGGGGAAATAATGAGTATGCTGCCAGTTTAGTCGCTTTTAACAGTGTATTTCAGGTTTTATTCTACAGTGTTTATGCTTGGTTCTTTATCATGGTTTTGTTGCCCTTATTTGGGATAAATGGGACCAGCATAGATGTAAGCATTTTGGAAATTGCCCAAAGTGTTTTTATTTATCTGGGCATTCCTTTCCTGGCAGGTATGCTAACCAGATTTATTCTGGTTAAAAGAAAAGGTAAGATCTGGTATCATGAGGAATTCATACCTAAAATTAGCCCCATAACCCTCATAGCCCTGTTATTTACTATTGTGGTGATGTTCAGCCTAAAAGGAAATTATATAGTGCAAATACCATTTGATGTGATAATCATTGCCATTCCCCTTTTAATTTATTTCGTGGCTATGTTCTTTGTAACCTTCTATTTAGGGCGTAGAATAGGTGCAGACTACTCTAAAACAACTGCTATTTCCTTCACTGCCGCCAGTAACAATTTTGAATTGGCCATAGCAGTGGCCATAGCTGTTTTTGGAATTGGTTCTAGTGTGGCATTTGCCACCGTAATTGGGCCCTTAATTGAAGTTCCCATACTTATAGGTCTGGTTAATGTGGCACTTTGGTTCCAAAAAAAGTATTTTATGAAAAATGGTTTTTAAAGGCCTTATTTCATAAATTTAATTTTTTAAATTATTTTTTATTTTAAAATAAGCCCCAATTATGATTAAAATAATTTCTCATTATTATTCATGGACAATTATTTATCTTGAAAAAAACATAATAAATACTATGATAGCGGACTCCCCTAAAGTTCTAACCATAGTCCTTACTGAGGGCCCTTATCGCTCTCAGTATGCAGATATGGCCTATGAAATAGCACTGAGTGCACTTAATAAAAAATACAGAGTAAATTTATTTTTATATATGGATGCCACCCACATTCCTAAAAAAGAACAGAATCCGCATTCATTTCCCAATGTAGCCTCGAAATTCAGGAATATCATAAATAAAGGGGTTGAAGTGAGGGCTTGTGTGAGATGTGCCACAGCTCGAGGCCATAGTTGTGCCAAAAAGCCATATATCAAAGGTGTGGCAATCACCAATGTTTATGATCTAGCAGGTTGGATAAAAGAAAGCCACCAGGTAATTAGTTTGGGGTGTTAATATGGAATCATCATTAATCATAATTGATAAGGCCCCTTACGGTTATGAAGATGCTTTTAGTGGATTTTATGTTTCAATTGCCTGTTTAAACAAAGAATTAGATTCAGATGTTCTTTTAATTGGTGACGGAGTCTATGCTGCCCTGGGAGGACAGAAAAGTGAGAGTGGATTGAATTTCCCTTGTGTGGAAGAGCTGACTTACCTTATTTTCCCCGAAGGAAGTCTTTTTGTTCATGAAAAATCATTGCAAGAGCGAGGATTTAAAGAAAAAGATCTGGTGGAAGCTGCCGAAATAATAAATGATCAGGAATTATACGAAATTATGGCTGTAAAATCAAAAAATACTGCATTTTTGAGAATTTAAAATCATTCCCCCAATAAAATAAATATTTCAAACGTTATTTCAGCTTTCTAGGAGGTCTGGAATTGGAAATGAAAGAATTAAAATACAAAGTGCTAGAAAATGGTTCTCTGGTTAGTGAAGTGAGTATTAAAAATATAAGGCCCTGTATAGCCACTGAAGGTAAGGTAAGAGTTTTAATGCAGTTAGATGCTCCATTAGAAGATATTATTAGTAGTTTAGTTCCCATGTACCCTCCTGGGAAAGTCAATTATGTGGAAAAGAAAAAAATATTGACACTTTCCATATATGGCCGGTTAATTACACTTTATCCTTCTGGTAAAGTTACCATGAACAAGACTCTGGATAAAGAAGATGCTGTAGAAATAATAACTGATGTAATGAAGGCCATAAATCAGGCCTATGATAATTTAGAATCCTATTCAAATGATTCTAAAACTATAGAAAAAGTAAATATTCCAAATATTTCACAAATAGGGCCCATGGATATTTATAACTGTCTTCCTCAGACCGATTGTGAAGAATGTGGTGAAAAAACTTGCATGGCCTTCTCTTTTAAAGTACTTTCCGGAGACAAGCCGCTGAATGAGTGTCTTCCCCTACAAGAACCATGGCATCAGGGCCGGGTGGAGTGTCTGGAAAAGTTGCTGGGTCCAGAAATGATGAATACTCTGGGCTGGGAAGGATATTGATTAAAAATTCTTCTAAACAGATATAACTGGAGAAAAAAATGAAAATTGGATTTATAATAACTAAAACTCCTCATGAAGAAGGTTTTAATAATTTTATCATATTATTAAACATTTACCGGGCTCATGCGGAAATAATCATTTATTTAATTGGAAATGGAGTTTATGGAGGAGTTCATGGGCATTTCCATACCGATTTAATCCATTTCCTGGCTGAAAATCACTCAGTTTCAGTATCTGAAAATGATTTAAAGGCCCGGGGCTTGGGAGAGAATTTAATTCCTGGAGCGAAACTCTTCCACGATTATGATGATTTAGTAGTGGATTTAATGGAAGAAATGGATCAAGTGTTTAGTTTTTAGTAAATTTAGCTTTTAATATTTAATAAATAGTCTTTAAATGTATTTTATAGTGATAAAAATGAAAAAAAGACGTTCATCTAAGAAAATGGTGGGAATTAAATGTCAGTGCCAAGATAGGCCATTCCCTATTGAGAAGAAAACTGCTCAAGTCGTGCAATGTCCTTCCTGTGGAAAGGTTTACAAAACTAATAGGGATAGAAGAACTTGTTTTGATTGTCAGAAAAAGTCTCGCTAGTTTTTAAGATAACGTTAAAATTATTTTTATTTTAATCTATTTTTTATAATATTTATTTAAAAAAAGAAAAAGAAATTAATCTTTTTTACTTGAACATCATTAATAATCCCCTTCCAGTTCCCCATATTACACTAATAGCTATTATAAATATAAGGAATACCGAAATAGTCATTATAATAGGCTTAATCTGGTCTTCTGAAAGTTTATACCTAAGAACTTCTTCCAGCATGAGTCCTCCATCCAGTGGCTTAAAAGGAAGTAAATTAAAGGTACCTACTGCAAAATTAAGTAAGAAAATCCAGTAGAAAAGATCTTGAAGATACAACCACACCCAAGGTAGTTGTTCCCCATAGTTTTTGGCTACTTTCTCAGTTACTTCCATATTAACAGAACTTCTTATACCAATATAAGCTCGGGAGGAGTTATTGGGATTTTTTTCCGTTTTAATGTTGAATGTCCCCTGATCCGTTGCCAGAACAACTGTTTCACCGATTTTTAGGGTAGATAGTTCTTTCTGATAATTTGTTAAATTACTCGTGGGAACACCATTAATACTTTCAATTACCATTCCCTCTTTTAATACTCCAACTGCCGGACTTCCTGGGACAACACTATTTATCTGAATACCATCCGCATCAAATGCTGCAGGTATAGCAAAATTAGAAATGCAAACAAATGCAATTAAAGTTATTGCCGCCAACATGAGATTAAATACAGAGCCCGCAGCATAAATCCTAAGTTTTGAAGATCTTTTTGATTTTTTTATTTCTTCTTCGTCAGGTTCAACAAATGCCCCCGGAAGTATGGCTAACATGAGCACTCCAATGGATTTAATGCTTATTCCTTCCACCCGTGCTAGAATTCCATGACCAAATTCATGAACAACCATTACCGTAATCAGGGCCAATATCCCATATCCTAAAGGTACAAATATCTGAGATCCTGGTAAGTCTACTCCAGGTAATATCAAAGAAGCTTGGGGCGCTGTGAAAAAGCTCTGAAGCGACGTAAACAAAAAATACAACATTAATGCCATGAAAAAGAAGGCCACTACTATTCCAATATTCATAGTCCATTTCCAGAACTTCTTATGTCTTTGGGCAATTCTATCAATGAGGCCTCTCATTCTGGTGGTCCTTCTCATTAATATGGGGCCATGAATCTCAATTTTGAGTTTATCTTTGAAAAGAAATGCCACTACCCAAATAATTATGAATAACGCAGCATAAAACTGTAAAACATCCATTAGTTCACCGTTGAATAATTAAATATTATTTTCATTTGATTATTATAAATTTAAATATGTGAAATTAATATCTTTTGACTTTAAATCATACTCGTATTACTATTTATAAATACTAATAACGAGATTATTAATTATAAGAATGTATTAAATCATATTTATATTCAGTTCATAAGTACTTGAACTTAATTGATTTTAGAATAATTTTTTTAAATTATATATTAATTAAAATATCTTAATTAAACCTTAAAAGAATCAAAGAGAATCACATAACATTCTTCTCCTTCTGCTACACCTTCTTGATTCTCTTCAATTACCACGTAAGCATTAGAATCCACCATGGCCCTAATAACACCAGAACCCTTACTCATTACTGGCCTAACTCCATTACCATCTACAAAAGCTCGAATATAGTCAGTACGGCCTAAATTAGATGGAATTTTTTTCTGGGCCACTTTTTTCACTGGTTGGTGCTCATAATTTATATTCTGCATTTTTAATAGATATGGCCTTACAAATACATCAAACAAAACCATGGCTGCCACCGGATAGCCAGAAAGCATGAATATAGGTGTTTCGTTGACTATTCCAAATCCTACTGGTTTTCCAGGCCTCACTGCCACTCCATGAATCAAGACCTCGCCCAGTTTATCTACAGTATCCACCACCACGTCACCTTTGCTTATGGCCGTTCCTCCAGTAGTAATGATTACATCATATTTCTCAGCTGCCTCTGAAATGGCCTTTTCCATGAGTTGTGCATCGTCTCTGCAGTGACTTAATTCACATCCTGCCATAGCACTTTCCACCAGCGCCCTTAAAGCATATTGGTTGGAATTAATTACTTGTGCTCCTTTTAAGTGAAATGTAGGGTCAACCAGTTCATTACCAGTTACAATTACGCCCACTTTAGGTTTTTTATATACTTCTACCTCACCATATCCTGCTGAAGCAATGAGGGCCAACTCTTGAGGTCTTAAAAGCCTTCCAGCACCCAGAATCTTATCGCCTTTACTAATATCTTCTCCTACATAAGAAACGTTTTCTCCCGGACTTAAAGTGGCAAGAACTTCCAGTTGATCACCTTTTTCATAGGTATATTCTTCCATGACCACCGCATCAGCACCGGCAGGTATGGGAGCACCCGTAGCAATTTTAACTGCCTGGCCAGATATTATCTCTACAGAAGAAGAGTCCCCAGCACCAATTCTATCAATAATGATCAGATGGGCTGGATTTGAAGGAGATGAAGTAAAGGTATCTTGGGCCTGAAGGGCGTAGCCATCCATGGCCGATCTATCAAATGGAGGAGAATTATGTTGAGATATGAATTCACTGCAATTAACCCGTTTATGGGCCTTTTCCAGTTTTATTATCTCTTCAGACATTATTTGCTGATTTTCTTCTATAATTTGCCGGGCTTTTTCTACGGGAATGAGCTGGGACAGAAACATTTTTATCTTGCTCTTTAAAGTGTTTTAATGGATAAATATGAGTTAATATTAATTTATTTTAATTTACTAGAACCAGTTTTATTGATTTTTATTAGAAACCATATATCTAGTTAATTCTATTTATCTTAGTTCTAAATCGTGAAACAACTTTATTAGTTTTAAAATATAAACTATAATAAACTTTATCAGAATACATTAGTTATTAATTTAATAGGGAATTAATTTATTTAGAATTAATTATTTTAATAATTTAAAAAAAATTAAGGGGTTTAACTTGACTCAGGAAAACATGATTGAAATAAGTTCACTTAGCAAGAGATTTGGTAAGATTACTGCCTTAAACGAACTCAGTCTCAATATAAAAAAAGGAGAACTTTTAGGAATAATTGGTCCTAATGGGGCCGGTAAAACCACCGCTATCCGGATTATTTCCTGCATCCTCCACCCGGACCATGGCCAGGTCATGGTGGGTGGTTACAACGTAATGAAAAATCCCCTAGAAATAAAGAGCATGATTGGTTATTTACCTGAAGAACCTAATTTATATGAGCGTTTTAAGGCCTATGATCTTTTAAAATATTTTGGTGAACTTTATGGTGTTCCTAAAGATCGTTTAGACACCAGGATTGAAGAATTATTGGAACTGGTAGGAATGAGTGACCGAGCCCAGTACAGAATCAATACTTTCTCTAAAGGGCTGC
Organism: Methanobacteriaceae archaeon; assembly: GCA_023249725.1. Taxonomy (GTDB): domain Archaea; phylum Methanobacteriota; class Methanobacteria; order Methanobacteriales; family Methanobacteriaceae; genus UBA349. The sequence continues at coordinate 1,563 of JAHFBZ010000085.1, read as the reverse complement.
GCCAAAGGATTGGGATTGCTCGAGCACTGGTTCATGACCCGGAAATAATTATATTTGATGAACCAACCATGGGCCTGGATCCGGCCACTGCCATATCCATCCGAGAATTTATTGGTGGCTTGAAAGGAGAGAAGACCATTATTTTATGTACTCATTACATGGATGAAGCCGATTCATTGTGTGATAGAGTGGCTATTTTAAATCAGGGCCAGATACTAGATATGGGTAGCCCTGGCGAATTAAAATCAAAAATTCACGGGGATTTGATTTTGAAAATAAATTTAAAAGATCCTGCTCAGTTTTCTAAGAGTGATTTTAAATCAATAGAATCTTATTCCAGTGTTGAAAATATTGTTTTGAATGGAAAAGATTTAGATATTTCATTAAATAGTCAAAAAGATATTTCTGATATTGTAAATCATATAGGTTCCAATCTTATGGCCGTAAATACTAAAGACCCTACTTTAGAAGATGTTTTTATTCAGACCGTCAGTAATATTAAGAGAATTTAGAAAATAGGACATAACTTCGAGATATTCAATATATTAAACACATCATAGCTACATCTTTTACAAGTTATATAATTATTTGTTTAATTATAATAAAAAGGTTTTAAATATGGGATCCTGGACAATAACCCGATGGGAACTGAAGAACACACTTCAAAGCCGTAAATTTCTTTTAATATTCTTTTTCCAGTTAGCAGTGCTATTAATGATGGTGCTGTTTTTTAATGGTTTCATGAGCAATATTGAATCTCAGCAAGGAGTGGGACTTACCCCTTCTTTAAATGGATTTGCATCATTAGATGTGGCTGATTCTCAAGGAATTTTCAAAAATAATCTAAATCCACAGATACTTGACATAGGGCAGGTATCAAATAGATCCCTACAACTTATAAGTCAGGGAAAATTAACTGGTCTGCTTTTAGTTTCAAAAAATGTCAGTTTATCTAATAATATCATATCTCCACTCAAAAGCGAGATTTTTATTGATTATAGTGACCCTAAAAGAAGTGTGGTAAGAGATGAAGTCCAATTAGCAGGTAATAAAACTTCAGCAATCATTTCACAGCAGTTAATTAATAGTATAAGTCCTAATTTTTCACAATCATCCCCAGAACCACAAGTTCAGCAACAATCTACCGGAGAATCCCTCCCTCTACAACTTATAACCAAAATAATGACTGCAGTTTTATTATTCTTGCCTTTATTCCTCTTTGGAAATCTAGTAGTGGACAGCATAGTTGGTGAAAAGGAACGTAAAACCGGAGAGATACTAATAGCCATGCCCATATCCAGAGCATACATTATTTTAGGCAAAAGTATGGCTGTTGTATTGACAATGGCCGTACAGGTGGCTTTGTGGATGATATTGATGATTTTAGCAGGTTTTAAACTTGGTAATCCATTGCTGGTTTACATTATTGTAGTAATTACTGCAGTGCCTATTGTAGGCCTCACATCCATTATAGCTGCTTATGCTAAAAATTATAAAGAAGCTGGGATTGGAATAACCTTTGCCTACATTACCATAATTGGATTTTTAATAGTTCCAGCATTG
>JAHFBZ010000021.1:28079-30840 GCA_023249725.1 Methanobacteriaceae archaeon | reverse complement strand
TTATTAATACGTTTTTCATCTTCTGATATTTTTTTAGGAAATATTCCCCTCATTTTTCCTAAAAAGCCTTCTTCTGGCCCTTTTTTTTCTCTTTTTAACTCTTTTATTAAATCTTCCTTAGAGTTTATCTCTTTTTTAGCTTCTAAAAGTTCGTTATTTTTTCCTTTGAGCTGATTTAGAATCTCCAAATATTCCCTTTCATGTTTTTTTTGGACTTTTGAATATTCCTTTTCTATTTTCATTAATTTTGAAATTTTAGTATCGGCGTTTATATCAGTATAATACTTCAGATTCACTTTAAGTTCTTTCAATTCTCTTTCCAGAGCAATATTTCGTTCAAGATAATCATTATATTCTAATTTGCGCTGTTGCAAGAGTTTATCCATTCTGAAATAGTCTTCAGCTTTGATAATAGCTACTTCTTCGTCACATGAAAATGGTTGGTCGTTTTTTAAAGGTATTACATACTGTTTAGAGTTGTAAGTATGTATTTCACCAGTTTTAACTTTCTTTTGAGTTTTGTGATTATAACACTTTATTTTGGAATGTGCAATTTTTATCAAAGGCTCGTAGGGAAGTAACATTATCAGACCTCGATTATATGTGGATAATTTTAAAAATCTACTTATAAAATTTCATATTAAAACATATTATTTTAATCCCTAAACAACTAAAATGGTATATCCAGATAATAATAAATTTAGAGAGCTTATTTAATTACTAAATAGATAATTAATAATATGTTTATAATTATTAAAAATTGTAGGTTATTTTGCAGCAATGCTGTTTTTAAATTGGTCACGTATTGAAAAATATTTTCTAGGTTACAATACTAAATAATAGTTAATACAAAAATAATAACAGAAATATATTGTTATAAATAAAATTATATTAAATATTTAATTAGAATTTTCGAGGGTAAAAAATGGTTTCAAACTGCGATTCTATGGGTGGGCCTGTAGTAAAAGCTGCAGAAATGGCACTTGAAATGGAAAATGTAAATCATATACTTCCTTATGTTAATGAAGATGATGAGAATGAGATAAAGTCTGCATTTGAAAAAGCATCCTTTGTAAGGGAGCTTAATGCAGATGCTGCTGATCTGGCAGATTATTGGTTTTTTGAAACAGTTGTTCGCTTGCATTTGAAAGGAAAAAATGAACCATTCCATGGCCTCAAATCCTCAAAAGATGACATGAGTCCTATAATGAGAAAAGCAAAGATGGCCATGGATGAAGAAGACCTCACGGATTTATTTGAGTTTTTATCAGCTAAGCTGGAAACTGAAATGAGAAAAAGGTTCATGGAAGTTTTAAATAGCAAAGACTATGACTTTAATGAAGTGGATGAGGCCCGAGAGTATGTAAATTCGGTAATTGAATTTGTATCTTATGTGGATGATGTTCAAAGGTTTTTACATTTTAATGATTGATTAGTACACATTAAATCCAATAGATTTTAAATTAAATTATTTCAGGATCTTTTCATCATTATATCCATTATACTAGATTTTCTTTTATTTTCACTAGATGATTGCATTCCTGGCATCATGAGGTTAGGTGAAGATAAAAATTCTTTATTGGCCCTATCTGTAATCTCTTTAAAAATCATTTTATAAGCTTCGCACTGGTGATCTACACTTTTTATCTCCATTTTTTGAGATTCTTTATCCATGGTTAATGCATTGTATGGACAACCACCTCTACAGAACTTTATATAGGAACAATCTGCACATTCATCATCTACTAATTTTTCCCAGTCTCTTAAGCTTTTTAGAGCTTCTGATTTAGATAAATCTTCCATGGTGGGATGATCACGTACATTTCCCATTACATATTCTTCCATCCCTACAAAACGATAGCAAGGATATATATTTCCATCAGGGCCTATGGCAAAAGTATCTCCTACACAATCGGCATAGGTACAAACGACCCCTCGGCGAACAAAAACTCCTTTACAGAGATGGTCAATATTTTTAATCTCTATTTGACCCATATGCTCTAAATACTGATCTAAAAGATAAATTAGTAATTCACCATACTCTTCTGGTGATATGGCCCATTCTTCAGGATCTTCACTTCTAAGAGAAGGTAGTGCGGGGTGTAATTTAAGGTCAAGATTATTTTCTAAAAAGAAATTAAAAATAGCTTCTTTTTGAGCAATAGAACTGGATGTGAAAGTACTTATAAAACTAACATTTAATCCTTTTTCTTTAGCTATTTTATAACCTTTCATGGTTTTTTCAAAATAACCGGAACCTCGCTGTGAATCATTAATTTCAAGGGGCCCATCTAAGCTGGATCCAATGGGAATATTATATTCTGCAAAAAGCTTGGCAATTTCGGGTGTCATTAACCATAAATTAGTTTGAATTGCGAAAGCAGGATTTAAATTACTTAATTTCTGACTTAATAATTCAAGTGCTTTTTTATAGAATTCATATCCTGCCAGCAGGGGCTCGCCACCGTGAAAAGTAAAAGTAACTGGTTCGTTCTGGAAGTCTTTTAACCATTTTACGGTTTCTTCAATTATTTCGATATCCATAAGTTCAGATTCTTTGTCCACTCCCCAGCAGTAGCTGCAATTGGAGGGACAGTCCATAGAAGGGATTAACATAACATGAAAGGCCATTTAAACACCGTTTAGTTGATTATCATTTAAAATAATTATATTAATTAACTATTGGTTGTTTTTCAGTATATAGTTTTTATAAATAGTACAATTAAAAAATTTTTAATATTTTTTAAATATTTTTAAAAAC
>JAHFBZ010000021.1:0-28069 GCA_023249725.1 Methanobacteriaceae archaeon | reverse complement strand
GGGGGGGGGTCAAAATGAGATTAAGGACCCTCTATAACCAATAAAATGGTTACCTTGATATGTATTGATATTTTAACTTAATAATATTGGAAAATAGTCAAATAATTTTCTAATAAACTATAATTCCACTATTATATGGTAGAATTTATTAATAAAGCCCTTAGATCCTATAAATTTATATTATGGAGTGAGACGATACAACTTATAATGATCTAAGGGCAAATAACCAAATAAAATGGTTAAAGTGATGTTTTTATTTCTTTTTAAATCTAATATGAAAATTTTAAACATGATAGAAACCTCAGAAAATGTTTTTTATTCGGGGAGGTGAACACCAAAATTTTTTCTGAAGTATTCTAACAATAAATGAAATGGATATTCCTTTGATTAATTAAACCATCCCATAAATTCTTTTTTGTGATAGACCTTAAAAGTAGTTTTTCCCACTTTAGGCCCAAATCATACACAAATTTCCAGTGTAACTTGTTTTAAATAATATTTTAAATAATCAAGTTCTTAATATAGAAATTTAATTGAAATTAATATCTTACCTTATCTTTATTTAAAAGAAAAAGGGCACTTAAAATGCTGCAAAGGAGGTTAAATGAATAAGTGCCCTTTCTTATAACCAAATGGTTACTTTGAATTTGTTATTTGACCGTCTCGAACTTCAATAGTTCTATCGGCCATGTCTGCCACATATGTTTCGTGAGTTACTAATATTAAAGTAACATTCTCAGCTTTATGAATTTTTTTAAGAACATCTAAAATCACATCACCGGTTTTGGAATCGAGTGCTCCAGTAGGCTCATCGGCCAGAATTATGGATGGATGATTAACCAGGGCCCGGGCAATGGCTACTCTTTGTCTTTCGCCTCCAGAAAGCTTGGTAGGGAACTGGTTAATTTTAGATGACAAATTAAGAGATTCTAAAATGTTATTGGCCCTTTTAACCATATCTTCATCACTTATATATGTGTGGATCATGGGTATTTGCACATTTTCTGAGACAGTTAAATTAGGTATCAGGTTATGTAACTGGAATATAAAACCGATTTCTTTAGATCTAAAATGACTGAAATCCTTTTTTTCCATTAAGTCGTAGCCCGCAACATTTATAGATCCTTCATCGGCTTGATCCAGCGCACCTAACATATTTAAAAGAGTTGATTTACCGGACCCTGAAGGCCCAATAATGGAAATAAACTCTCCTTTTTTAATTTCTAGATTTAGATTGTCTAAAGCAATTGTATTTCCGTCGTCATACAATTTTATTAAATTTTTGATTTCAATTATATTTTTATTCATAACGCAACGCCTCGGTAGGTGCTAATCGGGAAGCCCGATATGCAGGATATAGTCCACCAATAACTCCCATTAAAAGACCTATGCCTAATGCTTTGATGAATAATGTCAATGAATATGTTGGTTGGATGAATTGTAGCATGTTAGACAGACTTAATATCTCAACAACACCCACTCCAACTAATATTCCAACAATGGATGCTATTAGAGCCAGTATCAATGATTCTCCAATTATCATTACCATTACCCATTTTTTAGTCCAACCTACAGCTTTCAATACTCCAATTTCTCTGGTTCTTTCTGAAACTGATTTAATCATAGTAATTACAACTATTATTCCTCCAATAAAGATGGCCAGAATTGAGATTCCCCAGACCGCGGATTTTATAATATCCATTCCAGAGTTCATTCTATCTATTCCTGATAGTGAAGTAGAAGTTGACAAATCACTGTAAGTGCTTTCGATAGTGTCTGCTGTTTTATTGGCAATACTACTGTCTGCTGTTTTAACCAGGACAGAAGAGACTTTTCCAGTATTATTGGTCAGATTTTGTAAGGTACTTAAGGACATTATAATACCATTGTCCTGCATGGTTTCTCCAGTCTCATAAATTCCTACTATTTTAAAAGTTTCATTAGAAATGGTTACGGTATCACCAATTGTTTTATTCTGACTCTCCGCTGCAGTTTTACCAATTATAACTTCATTGGCACTGGAATATGTGGAACCATTGGTCACTTTTACATCATACATTTCGAGATTTTTGGAATCCATTCCTAAAACGGTTGCTGGCATTGTCATACTGGGTTGGCCAGAATTTGAACTGCTTGGCTGCTGGTCGGTATTATTCGTGCTATTAGTGCTATCATCTGAAATACTGGACCTTAGAATCCCAGCAACACTTTCTACACCTGAAATTTGGGCTATTTTATTAACCGTTGTTTCATTAATCAACTGCTGACTTCCTCCAAAACCTCCAGGGCCTCCGCCCTGACCATTGGAACTGGCTGAAACCACTGAAAAGTCTGCTGCACCTGCGGTAAGAGCTTGTTCAGTGGACGTAGATAGTCCATCTGTAAGCAGCCCCAAACCCAGAATGGTAGCAATTCCTATGGCAATCCCAATCATGGCCAGGGAACTTCTAGCTTTGTTTCTAAAAATGTTTTTTAGAATTAAATTTCTATATTTCATACTTCTTTTTCTAAAAAAGACCTTAAAAGTAATTTTTCCCAATTTGGACACAACTCTTACCTTAATTATACATAAATTATGCACAAATTGGAGTGGATTTATGAGAAAATGGAGGTACAAATCGTAAACTTATAAAATAAACATTCAAATAAATAAAAAATTAATATTATAAATAAATAAGTAAATAAATAATTATTTGTTATTTATTCATGGATTATCATCTTCTAGTCAACTTAAATAATATAATAAGTGCAATTAACTGCACTATATTAATTAATGTTAAGGGTAACCTGGCATGATTAATTTCAGGGCCTGGTGGCGGGCCTGGAATTGTAAATTGTAGTGCGGCAAATATTACTGAAATAACGTTTTGGAATAGTAAAAGCATGGAAAAGATGATTAATCCGATAGTAAAATCTGATTTGACTTCTTCATAAGTTTTCCAGTAGGAATACATTAAGACTAGGAGCAGGGCGATATTTACAATTCCAATTCCTAAGGCCACCACTGATAATTCTATTAAGTGCCAAAATCCATCTATAATCATAATTTTTCCCCATCAATGTCCAGTTTTTGCCAAATTTCTTTAAAATCAGCGTAATTTTCTATTATTTTATCTGAAAGAAAGTAAAGATCACCATATTTTTTTCCAGAGGAAGTAATTACTTTATTTTCTTCCAAAACTTTTAAATGATGTCGCACTGTTTTGTAATTAAGATTTAATGATTCGGTTAATTGATTAGCATTATGAGGCTTTTTATTTAGTTTTATTATTATTCTTCCTCGATTAGGGCCACCAGTGGAACCGGCAATCAGCCACCATAATAATTTTTTCATTTTTATCCCTAATCATAAATAATCTTATTTAGCTACAGAATTTGAATTAACCTAATTATCGATAATATTTTCATAATTATAATCCAATATATTAAGATTCATGGTATTTAAAATATTATTCTTCACTTTCCTTATTTTCACCAGATTCAAATACATAACCACATTTTTCACAAACAATGGCCTTAGTAGTGGCATGTGCTCGGTGTTCATCCATAATCTTTCTTTGAACTGTTTTATCTTGACTTCCACATTCGGGACACTTTTTTAATAATTCTTCCATTTTCATTTTATCACCATTATTCTATGATTTAACTTTTTTTAGTTTTTTATGCTTTAAATATTTCTGCTAAATAATTAGCCTCAGAAATTACTTTTCACAGTTTTATCATCAGAAAAAAAAGGGCCAGAACCAAATCAACTTTGATAATACTTGTATTATTTAATACACTCTCCCCATACACTTTTAAAAAGATTATAACTATTCCATATTGCCACACCTACACGAGATCCCTTTAAAATTATTTTATCATCGTTTGCTGGTTTTAATATCCATAAATCTGCCAATTATTAAACCGAGGATTAATGGTAAAATAAACAAGCTCCATGCCTTAAGCTCCAGTTCTCTTAATTGTAACAATACAATAAAAATTATTAGAATAAGAAAAGATGAATTAGATAAAAAATCGCCTGGGGGAGGCCATTATGACTACTATAAAATAGATATTTTACTTTAGATAATAAAAAAGTTACTTATTAAATAATCCAATTAGAAATTTATGCCATATTTTACAAAATATAATTAATTGGGGGTTAGAATGGGGCAAAAATACCCACAAATACTAACCAGGCCAGTGCTGTTTTCGCAATTAAACTTAATAAAATATAGACTTTTTCACCATATAAATAGTCTTTCCACTTTCCAATACCTTTGTATTGTAAAATCATGTTTATAGAGAACGTATTGAACATGATGAAGTAAATTAAAAGTATTAGATAGACGAAAGTCGGCGGTGCTGTATCTGAAGATCCTAAAGCAGCTATAAAGTATGCAGCCATTACTATCCATGGTGTAAATCCTGCTAAACAACCAACTAGGTATGGTGTCCAGTCCGTTTTTTTAGGATATTGATTTAATTTTTCCATGAGATATCCACAAAGGATCATGATCGCATTAAGAACAAATATCATTACTAGTGACCATAAATCCCAGATTCCCAGGAATTGAGCAATCAAAACAATCATTATGGAGCTTGAAAGAGCGTATTCATACCAACGGTAAGGATTTGTACCTTTTTTCAAGTTCTCATTGTATTGCTTATTTCTAACAAAAGCTATCACGAAATGAGCTACAGCTGAAATCAATAGAAACGAAGCCAGAATTACTCCCAAGTATCCCACGGTGAATACTACTTGAGGATCAGGCAATACCTCAAATGTTGGTGGCGTTAGGGAAACAACAGTGAATTTTATGTAAAAAGTGTATATGTCCCGTGTCCATTCCAGCCATAATCCCAGGCCAATTAAAATTATCCCTTGAATTAAATGCAAAAGTCCTGCACCTATATTCCATTTTCGCAGGCTTTCAAAGGTTATTGGTGATTTGGCAATTAATTCCCTTCTAGTTTCATTATCCATATCAACCCTCCTTATATTATTAATTAATTATGAACTTTAAAATTATTATAGTTAATGAATATAGTTTAAATGGAATTTAGATTGAGATTTGGAATTAAAAATAAATATTTATACCTAATCAATCTCGGCAATTTCTTCCACCACAATTGCAGTTCTCAATTTGTTACTTAGAATAGGGTATGAGATTTTATATCCTGGCTAAATATATTTTTGGAGGAAACAAAAAGAAATCTAAATTCCTATGACCCCTCCAGTATTAGGTGTAAAGTTTCTGTTTCTCAGAAGATTCCTATGAAGGTTCTGGCTACTGAAGAAAAGGCTGGAAAAGAGATTTACATTATATCTTTCACCATACCCTCAAAATACAACTTAGATACACTTCCTGAGTCTGATGATACTAAAATTAAGTTTAAAGAAGAAAAAACAACGAATGGCAGTTATGAGATTTTCAGAAGGTCAAGGAAGTTTTCCATCAAAAAATAGACGAATTAAAAATTTTGGTCGGATAAAATGGCATTGAACCAAGATCAAACTTCATTGTGTCACAATATAATCATCCAGTGGTGCTTGGATTTTTAAGAAAAAATGAGATAATGTTAAAATATAATTTGAATATAAAATTATCAATTATTAGAACTAATAATATTTTCAATAAAATAAATTCTAAAAACAATTCAAAAATGATAAATAAAGATTTTTAAATCTTTACTATTCAGCAGTGTTTTTTGATTTTATTAGCCAAATCTTTCTTTTAGTTTATGAATAGCCAGGGCCATATCTTCTCTGGTCATGACTGCCATAGCATCTTCCAAATCGTCCCAAGTCATTCCTTTGAAGTTGTCCACAATTTCTTGTATTTCTTTTTCATCCATTTTATCCCCTCTTTTAGTTTAGTATAATAATATATTTGATTATCATTAAATAAAAAATTTTAGAAAATCTTAAAAATAATTCCGCCCCAAAAAGAGTAGATAAAAAATAAATAATGGAAATCCTATCTAAAACCAAAAAATTATAAATTAAAATTTGAGTCGTTTTTTCAGCTCTTTTTTAGCGATTTTTTCTACTTCGCCTTGGATTCCAGATTTCCCATGACTTTTTTGTTTTTTATGATGTTTATCATGTTTTGACTTTTTGGATTGTTTTTTAACTTCTTTTAAAAGATTATCTGTTAAGGACATAGAATTCCTCCTGTATTATATTATATTGATATAACGATTTAAATTAGTAAAAAATAATCAGACCTATCTAAATAAAAAAAATAAAATAAAAAATTTATTGATTATATTTAAGTTTTTTAAATTTTTCAATATCTATAAACTTTTTTAAAGCTATAGCTAGTGGCCAGAGTCATTTTTGATGAACTGGTATGGCCTCTTGTTAATTTAGCAAACATTAATAAAGCATCCCTATATCCAATAATTTTTCCTTTAAATCTGATATAACTTGGTGCTCTTTTGTGTTTTCGCATATAACTATTTAGAGTAGCAGCTATACTTCTATACTCGGTTTTAGTTATACTTCCAGAGAAAGTACTTTTAACATGGGTGTTTTTTGGCCCTTTAATGTAAATTAATTTTTTTATAGGACCGTTCATATAATAAGTACTCATTAAAAGGAAGGAAGCTAGTCTGTATCCATTATAACTAGATTTAAATGTTTGTTTCTTTTTGTTTGAATTATATATTCCAGATGCTACTTTGGCCATGGTTGCTGGAGAAATTTTATGGGTTGCAATTAATGACTCGTCATAATATCTTCCAGATCTACTGGTAAGAGTTGTTGATCCATACTTAGCTATTATATTAGATATTGCATTAGCAATGTACTGATTTTTATATTCCTGTGATTTGCTGGCACAGTCAATATTAGGCTGTATAACAAAAACTCCCGCATTTCTTAAGAATATATATGGGGTTTTAATTCCTGCAAAATACATATTTGAAAAATTATCATCCCAAGCTCTTCTAATTATAGAGGTAGTTTTTAAATTTAACTGTCCAGTATTGACAAAAATAACTCCTTTGTTACTTGATGAAGCTAATTTGGAAACTGCTTTCATGGTTCCAGGGCAACTGGCGGCCATGTAGACTGCAATACCATTTGATTTGGTTGAATATATGGCTCTCTCACCTTCTCCCGGGTGGGGAGCTTTAGGATCTACTGTAACATTTACTTTATCTTTTAAACTACCGTTTTCAATATATCCTTTAACGGAATGAAGATTAGAAACATCCTTTGTGCTATTACCTGAAATACAATCTGAGGTAAGGAACACATCCACTGCACTGGCTGTGTTTGAGAATATGAAACAGCATCCTAAAATTAATAAAAATGACAAAGCCACTTTTTTGGTCTTTAGATTATACATTGTAATCACTATAAATAATTATTTTTTCTAGACTTTATAAGCTTTGTTATAAATCAAGGATAAACCTTATTTTAAATTTTCAACAATTTTTAGTTATTTTTTGATAATAATCGTATGGAATAATAAAATGCGAAAATAAAATAAAAAAATATAATTTTTATTAATAGCATACATGAATAATCAATATTAAATAATTATATTAACTTTTTATTAAAAATTAAAGTTATTTGAGATCATTTAATCACTTAACATACTGTTTAACATTTTCTCTTACAATAGCAGATGCTCCAAGAGTTTTAATTTCTTTTAACATTTCTGGAAACTTATTTTTTGTTATTAGAACATTAAATTGGGAGAAGTTGCTACCTTTAGTTATGGTAGGCTCATCAGAACAATAGTCATTAGAGACAAGAAATGACTTAGTATATTCTACTCTATGATTAGTTATATTAAATTTAACATCAAAGTATTTTCTAGCTTTAATTGCACCAAACAACTGGTCAAATATCATATGGGCCTTTTCTAACTTTTGTCCAGTACAAGTAGGGCCTGCATAAAGACCAGCACTTGATTCCATTATAGTGTCAATAATTTTTAGGCCGGCTTTTTTCAAACTGCTTCCGGTTTGGGTATTGTCAACAATTAAATCGGCTCCTTTTGCAATATAAACTTCTGTGGCGCCATCGGAATTTATTATTTGCACCATGTCGTTTTCCCCATCCCACAAACCTCTTATTTGGACCAGGGGAGTTTTTTCTCCAAAAACTTGTTGGTAGCCTTCATTTTCCATGAAAAACTGTTTGGTAAGGTTGGGATATTCTGTAAAACATAAAATTGGTGTTTTTTTATCTGAATTGGCCTGGAAAAACTCTGTAAGGGAATCATATGGGGCTTCATTTGGTACGGCAACAATTAATTTTGTTTGACCATAATCAAGATCTCCAATTTTTGTTATTAGATTCTCTTCAACATTTACAGATTCTTCACGCACCCAATCTTCACCAATGATTGATATATCCAGCATTCCTCTGTTTAATTCCACGGGGGCACTTTGAGGACGTGTTAGGTAAGATTTTATTTCAGAATCATTGGTAACATCCATTTCGTTTTTTTCTTTACCAGGCTCATATCCTCTAACTTCGTATCCAGCATCCACAAATAATTGATAAGTATTTCCCCTGTTTACATTGTTTAAGCTCCCTTTGGGGAGTCCGAGTACTATTTTCTCCATAATTAAATGCAAATAAAATTAGTATTTATATTTTTTGATATTTTAGAAAAAAAATATGGTTTAAGTATAATTATTTTATTAATTTTTTTAGGTATTAAAAATTTTTTAAAAAATATTTATTTCATACCTAATGGACTAATTTTCCTTAAATTCTCAACTACTTGTGCCAATGCATCAGCAACAGCATCCATTTCTTCCATTGTATTGAATCGGCCTAATGTTAACCTTACAGACCCATGTGCTCTTTCAGGATTTCCCCCAATTCCTAAAATCACATGACTGGGGTCTAAAGATCTACTAAAACATGCTGAACCAGTACTGACTCCAAATCCCCTCATGTCCAGATGTAAGGTTATAGATTCGCCTTCAACATATTCAAAGGTTATATTTACATTTTGAGGTGTTCTATTTGTGGGATGTCCATTTAAAATAGTTTTTGGAACTTCATTTAATATTCTATCTATTAAATGATCTCTCATTTTTAATAATCGTTGATTTTCATCTTCATTTACTAATTGAATTGCTTTTGCAAATCCAACAGCTCCTGGAATATTTTCTGTTCCTCCTCGAAGATTAAATTCCTGAAAACCACCATCCATCCATTTTAATAGTGGAGTACCTTTACGTATGTATAATGCACCAATCCCTGCAGGTCCATGAATTGTATGGGCTGAAATTGAAATAAGATCTACAGGGGTTTTATTTATATTAAGGGGAAGTCTGGTAAATGAATGAGTTGCATCAGTATGGAAAAGAACTCCTTTTTCTTTACAAATTTTTCCAATGGTTTCTAAATCTTGTACAGTACCTATTTCTTGATTTGCATGTTGAATAGATACTATTATGGTCTCGTTAGTAATTGAATTTTTTAGATCTTCTGGATCAATAAAACCATCAGGATCGACATCAAGAAATTTAACTTGGAAACCTAGCTTTTCCAGGGATTTAGATGTGTTAAGAACTGAAAAATCTTCTATTGATGAAGTAATGACGTGATTTTTTATTTTGTCTTCTGTGTTTAAATTGTTTTCATTTTCACGTTTTTTTCTTTGAGTCCAGGCCATCAAAGTTCCTTTTAAAGCAATATTGCTTGATTCGGTATTCCCAGAAGTAAATATTATTTCTTGTTTAGAAGTTCCTAATGTGTCTGCAATGATTTTTCGACTATTATCTAGTATTTCCCGTGATTCAATTCCCATTGAATATCCTGATTCAGATGTAGGAATAGCATAATTTTCAAAAAAGCATTTTTGCATCTCTTCCAATACTCTTTCATCGAGGCGGGTCATTGAAGCATTATCTAGATAGGTATAATTGTTTAACATCTTTGCACCTGATTTTAAACCTGAAATTATTTGAATTTAATAAATATTTCTTAAATATATTTTTTACAGAAAAAAGTCATTTAATAGTCTAATTTCATATGAAAAGTGTTATTTCCGAGTCTCTGGCTTCTTGAATATAAGTACCTACTGCACCATATTCATCAATTAAGTCCTGCTGAAGACCTTCTTTTTCAATACCCATTATTTCCATGGTCATTTCACAAGCAATTATTTTTCCACCAAGATCTTTATAATCTGATATTAGCCGTTCTAATGATGCCACATTAGCTTTTTTCATTCGGCTTTTAATCATCCATTTACCCAGGCCTAAAAAATGCATTTTAGATAATGGTCCTTTTTCGAGACCTCCTTTTTTCAAGCGCTCTAAGCCCCAAAATGTGAAGTAAAGCGAAGCTTCCATCCCCATGGAAAGAGCACCATTGGCAATAATTAAAGCACTATATACCTTATCCATATCTCCACTATGGACTACTATTGTTGCTTTTTGACTCATAAAATCACCTTTTGATTTTTATTTTCCATATCCCGTCATTTTCTTCCACACTAATCAATTCCATACCTAGGGCTTCTACAGCCATTGGTATTTCTTTTTTGGAAGCAGGATGGGTTCCGGTTATTTCTACAATGTCTCCAAGTGAAGCTGTTCTTAATGCTTTTCTAGCCTCAACTAGAGGTATGGGACATGTTTCCCCTTTAACATCTATCTTTAAGTTACTCATAGAATCTCCCCTATTTTGTAATTAAAAAATTCATAAAAATATTATGTTTTTTGAATAATATTTAACTTCCGAAAAATAGCTATTTTTACTAATTAAAACATGGAATTTTAGATAATTTAAAATAAATTTATTATTATTATTATTATTATTATTATTATTATTATTTAACTAATTATTAATAGAAACTTTATAATTTTTTATTATTTAATATTTTTAGATATTTTCAGAATATGCGCTAAGGAGTGGTGGTAATTAGTTTTCTTAAAAAATATTGCTGAATGCTATTTTTAGAATACTATCAATTAATATTTAATTAGATTTTCATCTTGATTAATTGAATCATCACGCATATTCTTGAATATCTATTTTTTTGGAGAGTAGTTATCTACACATTTTAGCATCTCTAAGGACTATTTACTTTATTTCTAATTGGTTTGTGTTGATTTATTATTGGTTGTGTTTATCTACACATTTTCCAACGCCTCTTTTATTTATCTTAATCGAATGTAAACGGGTAGGATCAGCATTTTTTTGATTAAATCATTCGATTAAGGTTGTTATTTATTTTATCAGGGCAACAACGATTTATTATAACAATCGTTATAATTTCCCTAATATAACAATTGTTATATTTGTATATAAATATTTCGTTTTAACCATGAAATAATAAAATAAATTATTTTCAGACCACTTTAAATAATTAAAAATTAAATAGAAAATTGAAATTATTTTTTAGCTTTAACCGAATCAAAAGAGCTTTTTATTGATTTTAACCAGGGTTTAATCATATTTTCTGGTTCTTTTTTTTTATCAAGTTCTTCTTTGCCTTTGATAATTTGGTATTGATTATTTACAAAGTGTTCTAGCCAGTCTGCTAATTCATATTCTATTAAATCTTCAAAAAATACCCAAGCATAACCTTCATGTTCATCACTTAATTTAAGCTCACCATCAATTATATTTCCAGACATAATTATATGAACGGCCCGTATAACATGCAAATTTTGTTCTGAGACACCAACTACATGATCAAGGCCAATTTTTAAATTAGTTTCTTCATATACTTCTCTTAACAGCGCCTGATCAAAAGATTCCTCGGGATCCACTTTACCACCAGGAAACTCCCATTTTCCAGGATTTGTTTTTGAATCTGTAGATCGTTTTATTATCAAAATTTTTCCGTCATCATCACTTAACAATGCTCTAACGGCCAACCCATAAACGAGGTTTTGCATTATTCCTACCATTTTATAACCTTTTTATCTACACTAATTAATTAATGGAATCTATAAAGTTAATGTGTAATTTTTAAATGTTAAAACTTTTATCTATCCAATATTTTATCTATACCCTCTATAATGATAAATATTTATTTTTCTGAATAATTTATTTATGATTATTCTCAATCATAAATCTTAAATATTATAATATAACAATTGTTATATAATTCAAGTATAAAAATTTTAAATATTTATCAAAATTTATTAATTAAATAAAGGTGGTCAATATCCCATTCAAAGTAGCAATAGCAAGTGAAAATGGCATATTCATTGATGAGCACTTTGGAAGAGCTCCTCATTTTTTAATATATGAAGTCAATGAAAATGGAAGCCATAAATTAATTGAATCAAGAAAAAATGTTCCTCCAGAAGAATATTTGGAAAATCACGATCAAGCTCTGAATAAAATTATAAATAAAGTGATAGATTGTAGTTTTGTTTTGGCCGAAAAAATTGGCCCAGATGCTAAATCTAAATTAAGCTCCAAGAATATAAGAGGATATGAAATTTCTAATTCAGTTGATGATGCATTAGAAATGCTTTATTCTGTAATATATGATAATTATCTTTCTAATTTCTCAAAAAATCATTTGAAAGCATCAATTAAATAATATTCTAATTTATCTCATTAAAAATATCTTTTTGTATATTTATTTTTAAAAAATTAAATATATGAAATTGTTATATAAATAATATTATCTTCTGATTAAAATAAACTAATATAACAAACTAATATAATTTAATATAATAATATACAACTTTTATATGAGGTATTAAATGGAATCTACTAAAAACAATTATTTTATCGCGATTTTACTGGTATTTGTTGCAACATATTATGCTTATACAAAAGCTTATTATAATGCATTTGGATGGTTTTTGCTCAGTATTACTATTTTTTTAGGAATTTATCTAACTAGGATTGGTGCTAGTAAAAAATATTTTTATATGGCCATTGCGCTGGCAGTTTTAGCTGTAATATGTTTTGTTCTAGAAATTTTTTATTAATCAAATGGTTTTATAATAAATAAAAAATTGATTTAAAAATTTAATTTCAATTATATTTTATCAATTTTTTCTAATAAATGTTTAAGTAGACATCTAGGCAATATTATTATTTAATATTCTCCTATTATTGGATTTCATTTACATTAAGTACACGTTTAAAATTACAAAAACAATATATGCGATAATATTATATAAATAATGAGAAATAATTATAATTATTATTCGTAATAGATTATATTTGAAAAATTAGTATTGATTATAATATTATTCATAAATTTAAAGGGTGACGGGCCATGCTTACATCTGTTCAGAAGGAGATTTTACAAAGTTTGATTAATCTGTATCGTAATTCTAGTGGTAAGTCCATAAAGGGCGAGGAAATAGCTGAAATAATGAATCGTAACCCGGGAACAATACGTAACCAGATGCAATCCCTAAGGAGTTTAGGCCTTGTTAAAGGTGTTCCAGGACCTCGGGGCGGTTATAAACCCACAATTGAAGCTTATCATACCCTAAATATTTCTGCAACAGGTAAAGAAACATTAGTCCCGATTTATAGGGATGGAAAAGAATTGAATGATATTTCTGTTGCTAAAATCGAATTTACCAGCATACCTCACCCTGGAGAGTGTGAAGCTGCTATTAAAGCAGTTGGAAGTATAAAACAGCTAGATTTAGGTGATAGAATTCGTGTAGGCCCTACTCCTGTAAATAAATTGGTTATAAATGGGGTAATTGTTGGTAGGGATGACATGGACAATATTCTGCTTTTAGACACCACATCTATTATGAGTATTCCTAAAAAGACAGTTCTTGATGTGGCAACCAAGGAACTTATAACTTTGAATGCGGAATATGGTGTTAAAAAATCTGCAAAAGTTTTATCGGAAAAAAGAATTGAGGGAGCTCCCGTTATTAAGGATGGCAAAATTGTTGGAATACTAACTTTAAGTGACATTATTAAAGCTATTGCTCAAAACAAAGAAGATCTAGACATTAGTGAAATAATGTCCAGTGATATTATAACCGTTGAAGAGGATGTCATGATATCGGATGCAATTGAAATTATGAATAAAAAGAACATAGGTAGATTAATAGTATTGGAGCATGATGGAACTCCAGTGGGAATTGTGACTAGAACAGATCTTTTAGACAATATTGCTGGATTAAATTAGAGTAATAGATTAAATAAATCCCTAAAAGATTTTAGAAATAAATTAAAATTATAAATTAGATATTAATAAATAAACTGGATTAATAAAAATCTCAAAACAAATTAATTTTTTATACTATAAAAATTTATAATAAATTTTTTGATTAATTAATTAAATTAAAATAAATTTTTAATTAATTTAATATTATTAAGATTATAATTGCCTTAAATGAATCTTATTCAGTTATAATTATTTATTTTAGAATTTGACCATATCGTTGTGTATCATATATTGTATAATAGGTTGTGTAATTTTTGAAAGATGATCATCAAGTTAATCATGTTAAAATCTCCAAAGGTATGAAAATATCTGATTTCATTGAAGAAATGGGGAATACTGGGGTTTTAGGTGCTGGAAGAGTTTATAGGGCCACAAAATTACTTTCAGAAATGATTGAAGATCCAGAATTAAATATATTTCTAAGTGTAGCGGGGCCCATGGTTCCGGGCGGGATGAGGGATATAATAGCTGATCTCATAAAAAAAGGTATTATCAAGGTAATTATAACCAGTGGAGCAAATCTTACACATGATCTTTTAGAATCCTTTGGTGGTTCTCATTATCGAAACTATGGATTTGATGATGAAAAACTTCATGATTCGGGTATGGGTCGTATAGGTGATATTTACACAAAATCTGAGGATTTTGAGATTTTTGAAAACGAAATAAATCATATATTAGAAAAAATTGCAAGTGAAACTGAAATCACTTCCATTCAAGAATTTATTTACCATGTTGGAACACAAATAACTGATGAAAATTCTATTATAAAAGCAGCAGCAGATAATAATGTTCCAATCTATGCTCCAGGGATTATTGATAGTATGCTGGGCCTTCAATTATGGATGTTCAATCAATCCAAAAAACTTTGTTTAGATGCGGTAGCTGATATGCACCAACTTTCAGACATAGTATTTGAGTCTGAAAAAGTAGGAGCCGTTATTTTAGGTGGAGGCCTTCCCAAACATTATGCGTTAGCTTCTAATCTTCTAAAAGGTGGTGTTGATGCTGCTATTCAAATAACCATGGATAGGAGTGAAACGGGAAGTTTAAGTGGTGCTCCCTTAGAAGAAGCCAAGTCTTGGGCCAAGGCTCGTGCAGGTTCTAATTTAGTAACTGTTATTGGTGATGCTACAGTTCTTTTTCCCCTGATTCTGGCTGGAGCACTGGATTTAGTAGATTCTGGGGAGAATGAATAACTCATAGGTATTTAATATGGAAATAATTGTACTAGCTCTTTTTTATATGCTTTCTGGATTTTTGATGAAATTTTCAGATGATGCATATGATGAAAGAGGAGATAAAAAATTTGCATCTATCTTGGGAATTATTTGCGGCCTTTGCATTGGATTTTTAGTTGTTAATAGTGTGGATGCGACTTATATTTTCTTTGGAATTTTATTAGGGACTTTGTTTTCTAAAAAAATAGATGGTGTTCACCATATTTTGACTTTAGCAACATTTGTGCTAGTAGCATTTATTTATGGGATTCCGCAGATAAGCATATTAACTTTGATTATATGTTCCATAGCTGCATTTATTGATGAAATTGGCAATGATAATCTGAAAATTAGTGATAAAAGTCATTTTTTTGGAATTTTCTTTAGATATAGGTTTGCATTGAAGATAACTATTTTTGCACTGGCATTTTTAGGCCTTTATCAATCAATAACAGGCTTTAATATAATGAATATGGAATTTTTAAGTTTTTCAGCATTCTTTTTATTCATCCTATTCGAGATTTCATATGAATTATCTGGAAGATACTTCGAAATAGCTTATAATTGGATTAAAGCTATTTTATAAACTATTTTTAAAAAAAATTTCTAAAAATATTCTAAAAAAAAACATGTCTAAAAAATATATTATATCCTAAATTAACGAAAAAAAATACATTAAAGAACTTTTTATACTTAAAAATATTTTAAAAATTAATTTATTGATTATTTATTGAATCAATAATATTTTGCACTGCACTTTCAGGATCTTCTGAAAGATAGATGGATCTTCCCACAATTAAAGCGTCTGCATACTGTAATGTTAGGCCAGGATCACCACCCTGGGTTCCGACACCAGGGGATATAATAAATGAATCTTTTCCCACAATTTTTCTAATTTCACCCAGCCGGTCTAAACGTGTTGAGGGTGCAACATAATTTTTTATTCCTAATTCAACACCCATTTTTGCAATATTATCTGAAACTCCTTTTAGAAACATCTCTGCCCCGGGATGTGACATTTCAGTAAGTAAAAAAATATTTTTTTTATTATCTTGCGCCACTTTATTACAAGCGGCTACGCTATCTGGACCAACAAAACCGTGCACTATCACAGCATCGGCTCCTGCATTTAGAGTAGCCTGACAAATTTTTGCATTGGTTTCTGGAATATCTGCAACTTTAAAATCAGCTATTAATTTGCAAGAAAAATTTTCTTTAAAAATAGAGAAACATTCTAATCCTACAGATAATGCTAAGGGATATCCTATTTTTACAGTATCAATGTAATCAAAAACTTGCTCTGTAACTTCCAGGGCGTGATTTAAATCCATTAAATCCATGGCCAGTATTATTTTATTTTTGACCTTCATAATAGGAAATTATGATGATTATCTTTTATATCTTTGATGTTTAATTTGTGTTTTTTAGTTTTTGTTGATTAAACTTTATTTTTAAATTAATATTTGATTAAATTCAAGTAATTCTTATTTTAATTAAAAATTAATTGAAAAGATTTATATATTATTTTATTAAAGTTTACTTTAATTACTATTAAGTTAAATTGAAAAGATTTATATTGGATGTTATTCAAGTAAAGTTGAAAAGAATTAAAGGAGACTTTAACTATGCATATCATGGAAGGATTTTTACCCTGGCAATGGTGCCTCTTTTGGTATATGGTGGCCCTACCAGTGGTTGCTTACGGTGTAATACAAATAAAAAAGATCACAGACGAACATCCAGAATCTAAACCTATTTTAGCTGTTTCGGGAGCATTTATGTTTGTTTTATCATCATTAAAACTCCCATCCGTTACTGGAAGTTGTTCCCATCCTACTGGTACTGGTTTATCTGCCGTGCTTTTTGGCCCGGCAGCTACCAGTGTCTTAGCTGCTATTGTACTAGTATTCCAGGCCTTACTTATAGCACATGGTGGAATAACAACTTTGGGAGCTAATATTTTTTCAATGGGTATTGTAGGTCCATTCGCGGCCTGGTTGGTTTTCAAAGGTGTAAAAAAAATTGGTTGGGGCCCTTCAATAGGAATATTTTGTGCCGCTGTTGCTGGTGACTGGTTAACTTACGTTACAACGGCTACCCAATTATCATTAGCATTTCCCATACCTACTTTTGGAGCAGCATTTGTCAAGTTTATGGTAATATTTGCCTACACCCAAGTTCCTCTGGCTATTGCAGAAGGTCTTTTAACAGTAGCAGTGTTTGATTACATAATGAAACTAAGGCCGGATATTCTAGTAAAATTAAAAGTTATCAGCCCTAAAGTAGAGGAAACTCCTAAGGCGGTGGCCTAATGGTAGATAAAAAACCAATTATTTTACTTTGTCTGGTTGCAATAATTGTTGTTGCCCCCTTGATACTGTACAATGGAATGGGTGAAGAAGAAGGATATTTTGGAGGAGCTGATTCTCAAGCAGGACCTGTTATTGAAGAAACAGGTTATCAGCCATGGTTCAGCTCTATTTGGGAACCTCCCAGTGGGGAAATAGAAAGTCTTCTATTTGCTCTTCAAGCTGCTATTGGTGCTATTATCATTGGATATGTATTTGGATATTACAAAGGTCAGGATAAAGAGAGAAAAAGAATAGAAGAAGAACAAGAATGATATTTTAAGTGTATATGTCTATTAGATTGCATATCTGCTGGTGAAAAATGTTTGAAAATACATTAGATAATTTTGCTCATCATAACGAGCTTAGAGGAACAAATGTTCACTTTAAAGTTTTGTTTGCTCTTTTAACTATGTTAGTGAGCTTAATATCTACTTCACCTGTAGTTCCTATCATTATAACTTTTTTAATGTCATTTTTAATTATTTTTAAGGCTAAAATCCCTTGGAAATTTTATCTGAAATTCCTGACCATTCCATTTATTTTTGGATTTCTAACCTTTGTTTTCATGGCTTTATTTTTTGGAGTAGGGACTACAATTTATGAATTCAATATTTTCAATCTGGCAGTGACTGTTGATGGTTTTAATCTTGGTTTGCTTGTTTTTGCTAGGATTATGGGTGGATTTTCATGTATGGCCTTTTTAGCCCTCACTACTCCAATGACTGAACTTTTTTCCGTCTTGGAAACTTTTAAAATTCCTAAAATCGTTTTAGAAATTGCAATGATGATGTACCGTTATATTTTCGTGTTTTTAAATGAGGCCCTTAATATGTACTATGCCCAACAAACTAGATTAGGTTATCAAAGCTTTAAAACGACATATAAATCTTTGGGGATGCTAGCCAGCAATCTGTTTATTAGATCATGGATTAAAGGTGAAAGGGTTTATGTTTCTATGGAATCAAGAGGATATAATGGATCTTTGTATATTAACAATTATCAAAACAGCATTGGGATTAAAAATTTAACTATTTTGGTTTTATTTGAATCTGTATTGATATTAGGCGTTTATTTAAGTGGAAATTTTAGATTATTTTAATTTTTTTATTTTTATTTAAATTAGATTTATTAGGTATCACCTTTTTTAAGTTGATTATTATAATATATTTATCGAATTTTTACTACTACAATCATTTAAAATAATTACAATCTGTTTTAGAATTTCATGAAATTTTTAAAAAGATATAAACAATTAAATCTATGAAATATATATTAAATTTATAATGAATTTTAATTTTATTCAAGTATAATTGATTCATGAATGGGTGAAATAATGAACATGATTGAGGCTAAGGAAATTACTTATGAATATCCTGATGGCACCAAGGCATTGCATGGTGTTAATTTTAATGTGGAGAAAGGAAGTATGGTGGCACTTTTAGGACCTAATGGTGCTGGTAAATCCACACTATTTTTACATTTCAATGGAATAATACAACCCAGCTCTGGGCAAATAGAAATAGCAGAAGAACTATTGAAATATGGCAAAGCTGACCTTAATAAAGCCAGACAAAAAGTAGGAATTGTCTTTCAAAACCCTGATGACCAATTGTTTGCCCCTACTGTGGTGGAAGATGTGGCCTTTGGTCCGCTTAATATGGGATTGTCTCGGGATGAAGTGGAAAATAGAGTTTCTAAGGCCTTAAAAAAGGTGGGAATGGCCGGATTTGAAGATAAGGCACCTCACCATCTTAGTGGTGGGCAAAAAAAGAGAGTGGCCATTGCAGGAATTTTGGCCATGGACCCTGAAATAATGGTTTTGGATGAACCTACTTCTGGCCTTGATCCCAAAGGAGCTTCACAGATTTTAAAATTATTATACAAACTCAATGAAGAAGGGATGACTATAATTATATCCACACATGATGTGGATATGGTTCCGCTTTATGCTGATAAAATTTATATAATTAGCGGTGGAGAAATAATTAAAGAAGGAAACCCTCATGATGTTTTTGGTGATGTAGAAACTATTAGAAAAGCTAATCTCAGACTTCCTAGGATTGCGCATTTAATGGAAATTCTTAAAAAAGAAGATAAATTATCATTTTCAGAAGAATATCCTTTAACTATTGGTGAAGCACGCAAAAGTTTATTAGAGTACATTGAAAGTGATTCTAATAGAGGATAACTTATTTTTTGATTTATAATTTAATAGAATATTTATAATCGGATAGTTATTATTAATGATTAAAATGACTATCAATGAATAATGAGCAAGATGAATATTTGAATGCTCTTCAATGGTGATAAAATGAGGAAAATAGGCATATGTGATACTAATTTCGCCAGATATGACATGGGTGCTGCGGCTATAGATGAAATAAAAAATCAAGTTGGGGATATCAAAATTATCCGACGCACTGTTCCTGGTGTTAAGGACCTACCTGTGGCTGCTAAAAAAGTAGTTGAGGAAGAAGGTTGTGAAATGGTTCTGGCCTTAGGAATGCCTGGACCTGAAGAAAAAGACAAAATATGTGCACATGAAGCTTCAACAGGCCTTATTCAAGCTCAATTAATGACAAATACGCACATTCTAGAAGTTTTTGTCCATGAAGATGAAGAACCAAACCCTAAAGATCTTAAGGTTTTGGCCGATAATAGGGCTAGAGAGCACGCTAAAAACATGATTAAAATGCTTTTTAAGCCAGAAAAACTTATTAAAGAGGCAGGTATGGGTATGAGAGAAGGAAAACCTGATGTGGGTCCTCTTTGAAGTTTACATTATTCATTAGTTATTGAATAATATATAATTATAATAAGACATATTATTGGAATTTATTTGTTCATAATATTGTCTTAATGCTTTAAATTTGTATTAATGTGATTCATTTGTTATTTTGAAAATATTGGAGTTTTATAAATGGTAAAGATAATTGGAATCGTGGGAAGTCCCAGAATAAAAGGAAACACAAATTTCTTAGTTAAAAAAGCTTTGGAATCTGCAGAAAGTTTAGATGCTGAAACAGAACTAATTAATTTGGGTAAAATGGATATATCTCCATGTACTGCTTGTAATATTTGTAAAGAAACTGGTGAATGTTCTATAAAAGATGATATGGGATCCCTGTTGGAAAAAATTTCTGATGTTCAAGGATTAATTATTGGCAGTCCAGTGTATTTTGGTAATGTAACTGCTCAGACTAAAATATTCATGGATCGTTCACGCCCATTGAGAACAAATTTTTCACTGCAGGATGTTGTTAGTGGGGCAATTTCTGTCGGTGCTTCAAGAAATGGGGGACAAGAAACTACTTGTTCAGCAATACACGATTTTTTATTGATACAAGATGCTATTATAGTAGGTGATGGCGCTCCCGCAGCCCATTATGGTGCTTGTGGAGTAGGTGGCAGAATTAAAGACTGTGAAAATGACGATGTTGGATTGGAAACTGCAAAAAACCTTGGAAAAAGAGTCGCTAATCTTGCTATTAAATTGAATGAATAAAATCAATGTTAATTTTAATAGCTCTTAAATGACATTATTAAAAAGTACATTAAAAGGACATACTATGCCGAACCAATCTTTTGAACTGGATAAATTAAATAAAGAACTATTTTTGGTGGTTCCAGCTTATAATGAAGAGAAAACTGTGGCTAAAGTAGTGACGAAGCTATGTGAAATGAGTTATATGGTTGTAGTGGTTGATGACGGTTCCCATGATAAAACTTATTCCATTGTAAAGGATTTACAGGAAAAATATCCAAAACAGATTTCTATTTATAGCCATACTATTAATCGAGGATTAGGAGCGGCATTAAAAACAGGCCTGGAGGCATCTTTAAGAAAAGGAGCTAAATATATGGTTACATTTGATGCTGACTGTCAACATGATCCAAATGACATAGATAATGTTTGCAAGCCTTTAAAACTTGATGAAGCAGATGTTGTTTTAGGTGATAGAAATTTTGATGATATGCCCCTTTCTAAAAAAATAAGTAACCAAATCATGAATTTCATAACTCTATTATTCTATGGAGTCAAAGTTAATGACTCACAATCGGGATTAAGAGCATTTAACTCCAAAGCTACGCAACTACTTGAACTAAACTCACGAGGATATGGTGTTTCATCAGAAATTGTGAGAGAAATAAAAAAAAATCATTTAAGATTTAAAGAAGTTCCTATTAAGACAATTTATACTCCATATTCAATCTCAAAAGGAACTAATGCTACAATTGGTATTAAAATTTTGTTTAAGATGATAATTGATATTTTAAAAAAATTTTAGGTTTAAATATAGCTATAATAAATTGGATAATAAGAAATACTTTGAAAATTCTAGTATTAATGAATAAATAATCGGTTAATTATATGTATTTTCATTGAAACAGGTGTAAAAATGATATATCAATATTTAGGTGTAGTAATAGGGATATTAGCCGTTATAATAGCTATTATTCGTTTTAGAGATGGTAAAACATCTTCTGCTATGTTAATTTTCTGGATAGCCATATGGTCAGTGATTAGTTTAGTATCTGTATTTCCAGAAACTACTACTATTTTAGCCAACTTGTTTGGAATTGGCAGAGGGCTTGATTTAATTTTGATTTTAGGGATTATAGCGTCTTACTACCTCGTATTTAAACTGTACACTATGATTGAAAAATTGGAATTGGAAATTACTGAACTAGTACGCCAAATTGCACTTAATCAGGAAGAAAATGAGACAAAAAAATATATTAATGAAGATGAAGATCTTGAAAAATAAGAAAGTCTTGAAAAAATAAGATTATAATTAATAAAATGTTTAATTATTTTAATCATTAATTTAAAAAATTTATATGAAAAGGATTTATTATGAGAATATGTATTATCACAGAATACTTCCCTAAAAGTGAAAACTTTGAGATAAAGGGTGGTGCCGAGGCCAGTGCTTTTAATGAAGCTTACCAATTATCAAAAAATCATCAGGTTACTGTTTTAACTTCTCTAGAGGAAGGTTTTCCTTCAGAATATGAAATTAAAGGAATAAAAGTAATTTGTTGTGGCAAAGAAAGATATTATGTCCAAGGGGGCTCTTTTTTAAATAGAATATCTTTTATGAAAGATGCTATCAAAGTTGGAAAAATCCTAGATATTAATTTAGTGATAGGATATAACTTTATTACCCATCTGGTGGCCTGGAAAATTTCAAGAAAATTGAATATTCCTGCAGTGGCCCGTTATCATGATGTTTGGATTGGAGAATGGTTTAAAAATATGGGTTTGAGTGGATTAGCTGGAGAAATCCTGGAAAGATATAATCTGTCTCGAAATTTTGATCTAATCATTTCTGTATCTGACTACACCCGAAAAAACCTGGAAAAATATTTTCCAGCCAATAAAATTAAGGTTGTCCCAAATATAGTTGATTTTCCAGCAGTAAAATCTGAAAAATTCAATGAAACCACAATTTCCTGTGTAGCCCGACTTGTGGAGTATAAGAAAGTTGATGATTTGATTAGAGCGGTTTCTATACTTAAAAAAGAATTTCCTGATTTAAAATGCAAAATTGTGGGAACTGGGCCGATGGAGATGAAACTAAAATCTCTGTCCAAAGAGTTAGATTTAGATGGTTCCATAGAATTTTTGGGTTTTGTGGAAAAACACGAAGATGTTTTGAAGATAGTTAATTCATCCCATATTTTCTGCCTTCCTAGTATCGTAGAAGGATTTGGGATAGTTATTGTTGAAGCTATGGGTTGTGGTGTTCCTTTTGTTGCTTCTAGGATACCTCCAGTTATGGAGGCCAGCAATCAAAAAGGGGGGCTTTTTTTCGAGCCAGAAAATTGGCAAAACCTTGCAGAAACAATTAGAACTATATTAAAAGATCCTGAATTATATAAAAATCTCCAAAAAGAGGGTTTAGAACAATCAAAAAAATACCAGGGTGAAAATATTGGTAATGAACTGGAAAAACTTTTTCTCAACCTTATTAACTAATTTAAAGGTTATCTAATAATAAATTAATTATTAACTTAAAATTTTTATTTAAAAATTCCATAATAAATTTATATTTAAATTAAAAAACTAAGGTGTATCATGCTATATTTTAGAGGATGTGTGGCCAGGGAAAAAGAAACTAATATTTCTAAATCCACGGAAGCCATACTGAGAGAAGTAGGAATAGACTTCAAAACAATTTCTAACGAAATCTGCTGTGGGTCTGTCTTAATGAGAACTGGTTTCTTAGAAGAAGCTAAAGACCAGATGCAAAAAAACATTGATAATTTAAAAGGTCAAAAAGTTCTTGTCTCATGTGCCGGATGTTATAAAACATTTAAAGAAGATTATAAAGAAATATTGGGTGTTGAACTTGATGTAATTCACACTTCTCAGCTTTTTAAGGATTTAATTGTTGAAAATAAAATTATTATCAAGAAATCAGAATCTATTAAAGTAACTTATCATGATCCCTGCCATCTGGGCAGACATTGTTATGAATATGAATCCCCCCGGGAAGTTTTAAAATTTATAAGCTCTTTAGTTGAAATGGAAAACAATAGGGAAAATTCTAGGTGTTGTGGTTCTGGAGGTGGAGTAAAGTCAGCTTTTCCAGAAATTGCAATTAATATTGCTCAAGAAAGACTTAAGGACGCTGAAAAAACAATGGCTTCTTTAATAATTACTTCCTGCCCATTTTGTAAGTTAAATCTAAATCAGGCGTATATTGCTAATAATAATAATAATAATAATAATAATAATAATAATAATAAACAAAATCATAAGTACTATAAATCTCATGATTTAGAAGTTTTGGACCTATCAGAGTTTCTATTAAAACAAATTACTTCTCAAAGTGGAGGCCTTAAAAATGAATAGTAAGGAACTGGAAACAATGAGGATATCCTTTAAAAAGTTGAATGAAAGAAGAATGGAAATTTTAAATGATCCTCAGACCAAAAAACTCCAGGAAAGAGTAAAAAAAATCAGAGAAGATTCTGTGAATAATATGGAAGAACTTCTTGAAATGGCCAAAAAACGCTTTGAAGAGAATGGTATTGAAGTTTTCCTAGCTGAAAATGATCAAAAAGCGCTTAATATTATTTATAATATTGTTAAAGATGAAAAAACTGTTTCTAAATCTAAATCAAATACGGTTAGTGAAATTGATTTGGCTAAATTTTTAACAGACAAAAATATTAATCTGGTGGAAACGGATCTGGGAGATAGAATTGTTCAATTAAATCCCACTGATAAAAGACCAGCCCATCCTATTGGCCCGGCTTTACATCTCAATGTAAAAAAAATAGCAGAAATAATTTCAGAAAGTTTAGGCCAAGAGATAGAGCCGGAGCCAAGGATCATTATGGAACTGGTCAAAGCAAATGTTATAGAAGAACTAAGCAAATGTAAGATTGGCATCACCGGTGCCAATTCTGTGGCTGCTGAAGATGGTTCACTGGTAATGGTTCATAATGAAGGTAATATCAGTTTACTGACCCTTATGGAGACACATATAGTATTAGTGGGAATTGATAAACTGGTTAGTACTATTGAAGATTCTATTTCTGTAATAAAACTGGAAACTGCTTATGCTACAGGAACTAAAATACCTTCTTATATAAATGTTATTTCTGCACCATCAAAAACGGCGGATATTGAAAAAAGACTTTTAAATGGAATGTATGGGGCCAAAAAAGTTGTGGTTATTTTGCTGGATAATGGGCGGAGAGATGCTTTGAAAGAATGCTTGTGGTGTATTGGTTGTGGAAGTTGTATTGTGGCCTGCCCGGTTTATAATGCCGTGGGACATGAATTTGGTTATAAAGGATATTTGGGTGGTCGAGGAGTGGCCATGAGTAAATTTATTAAGAACGAAAAGACTAGTTTTGATTCTGGTCTTTATATGTGCACTCTTTGTGGTTTATGTACTTTAGAATGTCCCGTGAGTACACCAACATCAGAATTAGTAGAAAAACTACGAATAAATTCACAAAAAGCGGGCTTCTATCCAAAAGCACATGGTGTTATTAAAAAAAATATCAAATCTTCGGGCAGTCCATTCAAATCTTAAAATTCAATCAATATAATTTAAGTATATATCAAAACTAATAATAATAAATACTTTTTAAATATAATATCATAAATTTTTAATTAAATATGCTTTAAAATTCTAAAAGTTTTTATAGGCTAATTCATCATATAATTAAAAAATACTTTAAAATACTAAAATTATTGCTTAGAATTTTTTTACTTAAAATTTCAATTTAAGTTATTGGTTAGAAAATATTATAAAAATATTATAATTGTTTCAATCAAGCATATTTTGGTAATGCACTTTAAAGTTGCTTTTTAAATATTTAATTTGTTTAAAATGTTTTAAAGTTCCTTTAGGATAATTTTAATTCATAAATATTTATTTAATAATTAAATGCAAGTAAATGATAAAAATTACAAATTTAAGGTAGGAGGTATATGAATTGCTTCTGTTAATCAGTCCAATTAATACAGATGAAGCACTGGAGGCCATTGAGGGCGGTGCAGATATTGTCGACGTTAAAAATCCAAAAGAAGGATCATTGGGCGCTAGTTTTCCGTGGATAATAAAAGGTGTTCGGGAAATGACTCCTGAAGATATGCTGGTGAGTGCTACCTTGGGGGACGTTCCATATAAACCTGGAACAGTTTCTTTGGCAGCTATGGGTGCACTAGTTTCTGGTGCAGACTACATAAAAGTTGGTCTTTATGGTACCAAAAATTATGATGAAGCACTGGAAGTAATGGAAAATGTAGTACGCACTGTTCGGGAAAACAGTTCTGATGCAGTGGTAGTGGCCTCAGGATATGCTGATGCTCATCGTGTGGGTGCTATTGATCCTATGGAAATTCCTAAAGTTGCTGCTGAAGCTGGTGCTGACCTGGCCATGGTTGATACTGCAGTTAAAGATGGAAAAACATTATTTGACTTCATGGATATGGATGATTTGCAAAAATTTGTTAATGAAATTCATGACTACGGATTAAAATCTGCACTAGCAGGTTCTGTAAAAAAAGACCAGTTAAAACCACTATATGATATTAATTGTGATGTAGTAGGAGTTAGGGGTGCTGCATGCATTGGTGGCGACCGTAACACTGGAAAAATCCATCGTAGTGCTGTTGCTGAACTTAAAAACATGATAAGTGATTTTGAGTAGCTAAAAGGTGTTTGGTGAATGCTTTTGAATAAATGTATATTTTTGCAAGTGTTTTCATTAAAAAAGATTTTAAATTGAGATTAATTAGGGGGTAGGAGTTTTTATGTATTCAAAAAAATTGGAAGAAGCTAAAACAGGATATACATTTGATGATTTTCTTTTAGTACCAGGACCTTCAACTGTAGAATCAAAGGATGTGATTACTAAAAGTAAAGTATCCCGAAACCATGAAATAACCACTCCAATTATAAGTTCTGCTATGGATACTGTTACAGAATTTGAAATGGCCATAGCTCTTGCTCAAGTTGGCGGTTTAGGTGTTATCCACCGAAACATGACTATTAAAGAGCAAGTTCAACAAGTAAAAAAGGTTAAAAGGTCAGGTGACCTCACAATCCGTGATGTAATAACCATTGCTCCTGATTCTTCATTAAGGGAAGCACATCAAATTATGGATCAAGAAGAAATTAGTGGGCTTCCTGTTGTTGAAAATGAGGAAGTTGTAGGTATTATAAGCCGTCGTGATATAAAACCGATTCTCAATTCTGATGCACAAAGGAAAGTTAATGAAATAATGACCTCTGATGTGGTCACTGTAGATGAATCTATTACTCCAGGGGAAGCATTAGATATTGCCTATGAAAATAAAGTTGAAAGACTTCCTGTTGTTAAAGACAATAAGATTGTGGGAATTGTAACCATAAAAGATATTTTGGAACATAAAAAGTTCCCTCATGCTTCTCGCGATAGCAAAGGTCGATTCATGGTTGCTGCAGCCACTGGCCCATTTGATTTAGATCGTGCTATGGCATTGGATGAAGCAGGGGCTGAAATACTTGCTATTGACAGTGCACATGGTCACAACTTACATTTAGTTAAAAATTCTAAAGTTATAAAAGATAACATCGATGCTGATCTAATTGTAGGAAATATTGCTACCAAACAAGCTGCTGAGGATTTAATTGCTCAGGGAGTGGACGGCCTTAAAGTTGGTATTGGACCAGGATCCATGTGTACTACTCGTATTATTGCTGGTGTGGGTGTTCCTCAATTAACAGCTATATCTGAGGTTGCAGAAGTTGCTGAAGAATATGGTGTCCCAGTTATTGCTGATGGTGGTTTAAGATACTCGGGTGATATGGCCAAGGCCATTGCTGTTGGGGCCGATGCCGTAATGTTG
>JAHFBZ010000139.1 GCA_023249725.1 Methanobacteriaceae archaeon | reverse complement strand
ACTTGATTAAGTGCTTTTTATTTTAAGAATTATTAAATAAGGAGCCTGGCTATTAAAAATACTTTTATTTAAGAATTATTAAGTAAGGGGCATGACAATTGAAACCACACCATTAAAGAATTATTAGGAGAAGGGACATGGCTATTAAAAATAATAAAAATTCTGATGATAAACCTGTAAAAACAGAGAATTTGGAACTTAAAATCCAAGAACTAGAATCTGAACTATTAGAAACTAAATCTCGATTAGATAAAACACTTAAAGAGTTACATATGTGTCAGGGCAGATTATCTGAAATTAGAGAAGAAAAAGAAGATCTTAACAGCCGTTTGAGAGAATTAGAGCTTATGAAAATGGATTTAAAACTCTTAGATATGCGAGAAATTAAGGATGAAAATAATAAGATACAGCATCGAATTCATGTAACCAAAAAGCTGCTTGATGAGGCCCGTGATGATTTAAAATTCCGTGCAGAGGTTATTAAAGATTTGGAAGAGCAGAAGGTTCTGGATAAAGTTCGGGGCAAGAGTCCCGATAGTTTGATTGTTTATAAAAATAAGTGAATAACAAAATTATTTTCTACATTTTTTATGTTTAAAATTCATTTAAAAATAAAATAAATATTAAGATTATATAAATATTAATCATTCTGAAGTTCGTTAAACGTTCATTACCAAACCACAGGGCACAAATAATTTTTTTATATATTCGGACCCTAAGTTCGTTAAACGATTCTTACCAAACCACATGGTCAGGTTATATAGTATCATATTTATTCTGTATAGTATCATATTTATATTTTTTTATTTAATTCTCTAGAATTAGTTATTTTAAAAAATAGAGCATTATTATAAACTTAAAAAATAATTTTTAGGAAATTAATATTTGATTTATATGAAAATTATTCAAAAAAAAGATTATTTGAATTATATTATTTTTTTCTGTAATTCATTAGAAACTACCTCTTCAATACTTATTCCTTTTAATAAAGCAGTATTATAATCAATAGACAATGTTTTATTATCTTCACTGATTTCTAAAGCATTAGGCCTAATAAATAGCCATTTAGTCTGATTAATGAATTTTACAGCCACCCATGCTTCGGCCCTAAATTTCCAAGCAAATTTAATTAAGGTTTTTATTTGTTGTTTCCTGATTTTTATCCTGTTTCTGGTGGTTATTTTTGCTTCTATAACAAAAACTGAATCCCCATCACCTGCAATTAGATCTGGATTCCGGGTTGAAGATCCTGGAAGTCTGCAGGCCTCATAATTTGCTTTTTTTAATTCTGCCACTAGTTCATATTCGTGTTTTATTCCAACTTCTTTTATTTTTTTTACACTAATCATAAAATCACCTCAGTATTACTTATTGAGTAACTTTTATATACTTTATTACTAATATATTATAATGTAATACTTAAAAGTTATTAGGAGGTGAAAAACTGAACAAACAAAAAGTATTAGGACTATTTCTAGCTTGCTTATTTATTACCTGCAGTATTTCATTTGGCATAGTTCAACCAGCCAATGCTGCGAGCACATATCAAGATTATTATCTAAAAGGAGGCTTTGTTTATACAGATGATAGTGGTATGTCATATAATATTGCTTTGAAGAATGGTAGCACAGCATGGAAATGGTCCAGAGCTTTAACTACATCTGCCGTGGCTATTGATAAGTATACAGTATATGCCATGGACAACCGAACCAACAAGCTAAACTCAATAAACAAATACGATGGAAAAAACAGATGGACTCTACAATTAGATAAAGCCTATAATAAAGCACAATTTATTACCGGGAAATATCTAGTCTTATCTAGTCCAAATAAAGCAGTGATGGTCAATTTATACACCCACAAAGCAGTATGGGGTAAAAACTACAATTTAGCAAATGTTGTTTTCTATGGAGCAATTAAAGCAAAAAACGGTTCTTACTACTTAATGGTAAAAACTAACACCGAAACCAAGTTCTACAAATTAAAAGTTTAATTGATTTCTCCCCACATCAATTTAAACTTTTTTTTATTTTTTTTAAATATATCTGAGGTAATTTACATGAATTCTGAAAAATTTATTTATATATGGCTTTTTTTAAGTTTAACTTGTGTAATTGGATTCCAATTGGTGTTTTTAGAGGTGTCTCATGCTTCTAAACTTTGTGATCTAAAAATTGACAGAGTAACACCAGATAAAGGTGCATTTACCATCTCAAACATCGGCACATATACTAATAAAAGAACAAAGGCCTTAATTTGGATCAAATATGAAAATGGAACTATATATAAAAAATTAGTGAATGTAAAGGCAATTTTACCAGGAAGATCCGTTTATTACAAAAATCAATTTAAAATAAATGGTCCTATGAAAAACGCTTTAATCAGGGTTAATCCTTATCAGTCACAGAGAGAATTAAATTTTTCAAACAATGTA
>JAHFBZ010000084.1:519-9251 GCA_023249725.1 Methanobacteriaceae archaeon | reverse complement strand
CGAAGAAGAAGAAGAAGAAGAAGAAGAAGAAGCAATTCCTATTGATCGTGAAGAACTCATGAAAAAATATGGGCTAAAGGATATTCAGGAAGAAGAGGTTGATAAGGTTCTAGATACCTACAAAGGTGGAACTGTCAGCAGCGGTGACTTGGAAAAGATTGAACTGACATTAATGAACAGAATAAAACAATCTGTTATGGCAGTACCTAAAATTAAGGGTACTGAAGTCATGGTATTCTTAGAGAACACTCGTGAATTAGGTGGTAAAATAAAAATAATAT
Source organism: Methanobacteriaceae archaeon (assembly GCA_023249725.1). Lineage (GTDB taxonomy): Archaea > Methanobacteriota > Methanobacteria > Methanobacteriales > Methanobacteriaceae > UBA349. Next base: position 8,970 of record JAHFBZ010000084.1, on the reverse strand, counting down.
CCGAATATGAAGGAAAAGGTCTTTTTTCTAGGATCATGGGTGAATCTAAAGTTATAGGAAATCTAAAATATCAAGTTTTGGATATTGTGGAAATGGAGATACGTAAAAGTTTTAGAGAGTATCCACAAATTGTAGAGAATTTTGATATTAATATTGAAATTGTTCACTAATTAATTAATAATTTAAAATATTTTTTCTATTATTTTTATATTTTAGATAGATTATTTTGAATTTTTATAGTTTAATATGCATTGATTTTTTTGCCTTCGCATCCTTTATTTTCCAACCAATGACTTAAGTTATAGATGACTATTTAAGTATTGAGATATCTATAAATTATTATAATATCTTATAATGATTCAAAGTTATTTGAATTCACAAATATTTATGAGAAAGTAATCAGGAGGTATTAAATGACCAGGGTTATTACTGTTGCTTCAGGTAAAGGAGGGGTTGGTAAAACAACCATCACTGCCAACCTGGGAGTTTCACTATCTACTTTTGGGGAAAGTGTAGTGGTTTTAGATGCAGATATCGCAATGGCGAATCTGGAACTTATTTTAGGGATGGAAGGAAAATCAGTAACTTTACATGAAGTACTGGCTGGTGAAGCTTCAATAGAAGATGCTATTTATGAGGGACCTAGTGGGGTTAGAGTTGTACCTGCAGGTATATCTTTAGAGGGCCTTCGAAATGTTAGATTAGACCGTTTAGAAGATGCATTATCTAGATTAATGGAAGGTACTGATATTTTATTAATTGATGCTCCTGCGGGTTTGGAAAAAGATGCACTTGCAGCATTGGCTGCTGCAGATGAGCTTATATTAGTCACTACTCCTGAAGTACCGTCTATAAGTGACGCACTCAAAACTAAAATTATTGCCACAAAACTTGGTGTGAATATCATTGGTGTTGTAATCAATCGGGAACAGCATGATAGGACCTTTTTGACTGTTGATGAGGTTGAGACAATTCTAGAAGTTCCAGTAATTGCTGTAATTCCCGATGATCACGAAGTGAGTAGGGCTGCGGCTTTTGGTGAACCAATTGTTCTTAAAAATCCAAAATCTCCTACATCTAATGCTATAATGAAATTAGCAGCAGACTTGATTGGAGAACATTACCACCCAATAGAACCAGATAAAAAAGGTGTTATTATCAAGTTAATTGATGGTTTAATGGGCAGAAGATAATTTAAATCTTTTAAATCATCTTATTTTATTTCTTTTTTATTTTGAGATCGTTTTTTTATTTAATTAGTTTTCAGGTGTAATTTTGAAATTAGACGTTGTTTCCGTAGGCACATGCAATATGGATTTTATTTTAAAAGTTCCACAATTTGTTGAACTTGATGGAGAAATGTATATTGAAGAAGTTAAAAAGATTCCGGGGGGTTCAGCCTTAAATTTCGCAATTAAAACCTCTTTAAATGGATTAAATTCAGGAATAATTTCTAAAATTGGAAATGACTATCATGGTGAAATCATACTTGATAAACTCTCTAAAAGAGGTATTGAGACTTCCAGGATAGAAAAAATAGATGATTCTTCCGGTATGGCTTTTATTAGTGTTGATGGTAGTGGTAAAAGATCTATTTACTCATTCATGGGAGCAAATGAAAAATTAAATCTTTCTAAAGATGATTTGGAGTATATAAAATCTGCTGAAATGATTTATCTTGGTGGAACGTACTGGGAAGTTGCTTATGCTGCAGCCAGACATTCTAATAAGTTATGTTTTGCACCGGGGGCCCTACTTTCTACTTTTGGATTGGATAAACTGGAACCAGTATTAGCTAACACAGATATATTATTTTTGAATGAAAAAGAAGTTAAAATATTAACTGGCTTGGAATTAAGTAAAGGAATAGATCTTTTAATTGAGAATGGTATTCCCTTAGTGGTAATAACTTTGGGGGATAAAGGTTCTATTTTGCACAACAAAAGAGAAATAATTAAATGTCCTGCTAAAATTGTTCCGGTGATAGATACTACTGGGGCAGGTGATGCTTTTGCAGCAGGGTTTATATCTCAATGGTTTAAGAAAAAATCGCTAAATTCCTGTTTAAAATTTGCCACTTCATCTGCAGCAGAGTGTATTGGTAAATTAGGTGGCATTTAAAATTTTTTTAAAGCTGAATTTTATTATTAAATTATGGATTATTCATTTTAAGTTATTTTTTTATAAATGTTCAAATATTAAAAAAGGCCGAAGCATTTTTTTCAGATACTTTTGCTATATCTTTTTCTTTAAAATCAGCTAATCTCATTTGGTGAACTGTCTTTGGAACAGAAAGTGGATCTGAAGGTGAAGAACTTATATCACTATTTAAAACAAATTTGTCAGTCCCATATTCTTTCAATAGATTCACTGCATCTTGGGGGGCCATTTTCAGGGGTTGTACTGTAATTCCCAGAGTGAAATCTTGATCAATAAGGTCATCTACTATATCAAAATCTATATGGTCAATTATAACAAGTTTAGGATTTATATTTTCTAAAATAATCTTTTTAGTGGTTTTTGTAACTTCTTTTTTATTTGTTCGTGGTGTATGTACAATTACTTTTGCTTTTAAATCATCTGCAATTTTCAACTGTTCAATAAAAACATTTATTTCCTGGCTAGAAGTTTTTTCCAGTCCAATTTCTCCAATAGCGACCATTAAATTATTTTGAAGTAAATTTGGTAAGGCTTGAATTATAATTTCATGGTTTTTTGAGATACTTCGAGGGTGTAACCCCAGGGCAACATATAATTTTAATCCGTTTTCATTAGCTCTTTTAACATCATTACTCACAAGCCTATGGAAATGATCAAGTACTACTTCGGATGTTGTCATTCTCAGAGGATCATGGGCACAAGTAATGGCTTTATCTATTCCAGATATTGCCATTTTTTCAAAATCTTCATAAGGTCTTGTGTCTGCATGTATATGTGCATCTATCATGGTATCACCATCTTTAGTTAATGAAATCTATTTAACTGTTAATTTTCTACTAATCTTTTTAAGTAAGTAACATACAAATATAGTTATTCTATAGGGGGAACTGTTAGATGAGAAATCTTTTTGAGCTACATGATCAGATTCAAGATGACTTAAAATTCATGGTTAAATCTAAAATTAGGCTGAAAATCATGTTTAGTCTTTTAGAAGGCCCTAAATCTATGAAAGAAATAAATGAGACACAAAATTTAAGTTTTGCGACTATTTCTAATAATATGAAACGTTTAGTTGAAGAAAATTTAGTTAAGAAAGTAGAAAATACATTTGAAATAACAAGTTTTTGCAAGTTAAAGTTGGATTCTATCATTGATTTTCAGCAATCAACTACTTTTTCAAATAGGTTTGAAGATTTATTATTAGATCATGATATCAGTGGCATTCCTGATTTTTTAATTCAAGATATGGGTGTATTTTTTGATTCTGAACTTGTTCAATCAATTCCAGTGGATATTTATAAAACTCATAATACTTTTATTAATCTTTTATCTGAATCAAAAGAAATATTTGGTGTTTCCCCTATTTCACATCCAGATTACACGGTTTTATTCCAGGATTTGATCAAAACAGATGTAAAATCCTGTTTGATTCTTACAGATGATATAATTAAAAGAACAGTCACTACAGCTGATTTAAAAACATTAACTGGCTCTATTACTAATAAAAATCTCGAACTTCGGCGATATTCTGCTGATTTAAAAATAGCATTCACTGTGGCTGATAATTTTGTTTCATTAGGATTTTTTAGTGATGATGGAACTTATGATCAAAATAGAGATTTAGTAAGCAAAAACAAAGATGCAATTGACTGGACAAAAAGGCTATTTGACTATTATTATCAAATGTCAGAAAAAGTGGGAATTACTAATCTGGCAAAAATCTTGGTGTCATAGGGGGAAATGTATTGTTTATAGATAATTCTCATTATTTAGAAAATCAACCTGAGGATATAAAGTTCTTGGCCGTATCCAATGTCAGAACTAAAATTCTGCTTAGTTTGTATGATGGCCCTAAAAAATTGGCATATTTGCGAGATAAAACTGGAATTGCTTCTTCTACAATAATTCATGGTTTAGGACAACTTGAAAATAAGAAGTGGATAGTTCGTAGGGGAGATAATTCTTACATAACTTCCAAGGGAAAAATTATTTTATTAAATTTGATAAAGATTATGCAAAAACTGGAAACCATAAAAAAGCAACAAATTTTCTGGAAAAATCATAATTTAAATGGAATACCCCTAAAATTACAAAAAAATATACATATGCTTAGTGAATCTTACTTAGTTGAAGTGAAACTGGATAACTTAGAAGAACCTTTTACTAAATACTTAGAACTGTTATCTAATGCTAAGAATATATGCGCGGTTTTACCAGTTTGTTTTTCAAGACATACTGATGCAATTCAAAGAATTTTAGTAAATGGGGGATTTGTAAAATTAATTCTTGATAAAGACATTTTAAAACAATTTATAGAACAATTTAATAGTTCAGATGTGTTAAAATTTGTTAAAGTAGGTAGTTTAGAAATATGGGTAGTTCCGGATAATTTGGAAGTTGCTTGCGTGGTATCTGAAAATTTCGCTTCTCTAGGTTTATTCTTTGAAAATGGGGTCTATGACACTTCTTGTCTATTAATGGGCCATAATATCTCTGCTTTAGATTGGGGAAATAGTCTTTTTCAACATTACAAGAATCTTGGCGAAAAGATGGATAAAACAGCTATAAAACAGATGGAATCACGGATTAAAATTTAAATTAACTAATAGAAAGTTGGAATTATAAAAATTTCAATAAATTAAAATAAAATAATTAATTTAATAAAATAAATGATAATATAAATAGATGTGTAAAAATAAAAATTTGATTAAAGAGCTTAAATTTTTTATAGCTCTTTAGATAGGCCTTCAAATTCTTTTTTTGAAGTCAAAAGATCTGAAATAATTTCTGGGACTTTTTTTAGAGGAATTCTGTATTGTTTAGAATCATCCCTATTTCTTATAGTAACTGTTTTATCTTCCAGCGATTCGTGATCTACAGTAATGGCAAATGGGACCCCAATTTCATCGGATCTAGCATATCTCCGGCCAATAGTTCCGGAAGAGTCGTATTCTGCTATGAAACCATTAGATCTTAAAGTATCTTTTATTTTCAAGGCCATTTCTACCATTCCTTCTTTATTTAGCAAAGGAAAAACACTTACTCCTACAGGAGCAATGTCTTTGGCTAATTTGAAATAAGATCTATCTTCTTCTTCCTGGAAGGAGTGTAATAAAAGTGAATAGATGATTCTATCTATCCCGAAAGATGGCTCAATTACATGGGGGAATATTTTTTCTCCCCTAATTACTTCATCTACTTCTTCGAAATTCACATGTTCTGGCAGTATTTCATAAGTAGAATCCAGTTCTACTGGGAAATTACCATTTTCTTGGAATGATTTTTGAATTTTTTCAGCATCTGACTCTTCTAAGACTTTCATTAACTCGGGAGCTGCTCCTTTAAAGGCCGGACCAAATATACTCATATTAGGCTTAGTAATACTCTTTTTAACTGATTTAGGTTCATCATATTCAATGAATACTCTTAAATCTTCACTGCTGTGTTCACTGTGTGATTTTAAATCATAATCTGTTCTGTCAGCAATACCAATTATTTCCACCCAGCCATAATTGTCCGTTTGAACCTCTACATCCCAGCAATCGATTGCATAGTGAGCCATTTCACTTGGAAGGTGCTGTCTGAATCTTAAAGCTTCATCTGGTATTCCTATTTCTCTTAAAAACTTCTGGGCCAGATAAAGTTGGTATATTAACATTTCACTGGAAACAATTTTATTATCTAGTGCTTCCTGAGCTGTGACCTTTAATGGTTCTTCGGTGGCTAACTGACAGTCTGAAGAGTACAAACTCAGTTTTTCAGCTTTTATCTGGGAAAATTTAGGGTGGGTTTTATCCTCTGGGTTTACAAAGATCTCTGCTTCGGCCTGTGTAAATTCCCTTAGTCTGATAACGCCCTGTCGTGGAGAAATTTCATTCCGATAAGCTTTACCCAGTTGAACTACACCAAATGGTAATTTATTTCTGAAAAACCTTAAAAGTCTTTTAAATGGTATAAAAATTCCTTGAGCTGTTTCAGGCCTCATATAACCTGTTTTTTTCCCCTTTGCTCCGATTAATGTTTGGAACATTAAGTTGTAACTCCAAACATGGGTGAGATGGCCTCCACACTTGGGACACTTTATTTCATTTTCAGAGATAATTTCAGTAATTTTTTGATTTTCTAAACCTTCCACTTCCTGTCCTATGGCCTCTTTTACCACGTGATCTGCTCGGAATACATCCATACATTCCTTACATTCTGCCATGGGATCTGTAAAATGGTCAACGTGTCCTGATGCTTTCAGAGCTTCTTCAGGCATGATGGTAGGAGATTCGATTTCATAGAATCCTTCGCCAACTACATAAAAGTCTCTCCATTTTTGCATGACGTTATTTTTTAAAACGGCACCTAATGGGCCATAATCAACAAAACCAGATACTCCGGAGTATATTTCGAATGATGACCATAAAAATCCTCTTTTTTTGGCCACATTCATGACATTTTCATGTTTTATACTAATCATCTCCTAATGAATTTGAATTTAAATAAATTAATAATTTTTATTTTAATAATATTTTAATAAATAGTATTTAATATTTTTAGCCCTTAATTTTCTTAAATTGACTTATTTATGTGAATCATGTCTTAATCAGAGCTTGTTATTTTTTAATTCATAATCATGCTTGATTTTACTTGATTCTGGTCTGGTCTGACCCATATATTTACTATCTCTGTCTGGATGCCCGTAAGGTTTATTGGCAGGTGAAGTCATGGTTTCAAAGACTACCTGGCACACTCTCTGGCCAGGGTACAGTGCTACTGGCATTTTACCAATGTTAGATATTTCTAAAGTAATTTTACCGTGAAAACCAGGGTCTATGTAACCTGCAGTTACATGCATGGTTATTCCTAATCTACCCATGGAAGAACGGCCTTCTACGCGTGCCACCAGATTATCTGGCAAACGAACAGTTTCAAAAGTTGTGGCCAGTGCAAATTCTCCAGGATGTATAATAAATGGCTGGCTTTCATCAATATGGAACGATTCCATGTAAGAGTCCATGTCGGACTTATCTTTAGGATCTATAAATGGCTTCCTAATTATTTTAAAACCCTTAAACTCACTTCCAATTCTTAAATCAACAGAAGAAGGTTGTATCTGTCTTTCAGGGTCTTCCAATGGATCAATCAATATTAAACCATCTTCTAAATATTTTTTTATATCAGTGTCACTTAGAATTGCCATTTTTTGCCCTCTTGTCTGTTGGTGTCATTAATCATTTTATTTGAGTTTAAATAGTTGAATTTAATAATTCATAAAGTTTAATTATTCAATTTATTTTCTTGAATTTAAGATTAGATATTTAATTTCATAGGTTTTATATTTTAAATGTACAAATTTTTTAAATTGTTATAATTAACAAACTTTGAAAACATTATTAGCTAAAAATCAATGCTAGGACCTCAATAATAGCACTCAATTTAATGATATACTTGTTTATAAGATTTTTAAGTGATAGGGGGTAAATTGCTTATTTAAACTTTTTTTTTAATTATTAGGATTCACTGGCTTTTTTAATTCAATTTCAGAAATATCACTAACGATGTTAGGGATTCCAGAGCTATTGCCCACTCCAATTATTAAGATGTTTGATCCTTCAGGTGAACGTATAATTGATTTTTTAAGAATATCTATTGCCATTTGGGAGCTTTCTGCAATTTCTTCACTCATTTGACTTATGGCTTCTTCAGGACTCATTTTGATGACAATGGCATCAATTTTAATATCATTTGAAGTTGCTTTTTCTTCTATTAACCATTTTTCTATGCCTAAACCACCTATAACGACCCCAACCCCTTCTGCTACTCTTCCAGTCTTTTCCCCTTCAAGTTTGGCCGTAGCATCTAAACTGATAATTCGACTTATATTATTTTTTTCAATAATTTCAGTTGCTATTTTCCCTAAAGGCCCTACTCTTGCGCCGGGTCCTTTAGCTCTAAGAATAGTTAATTCACGACCTTTAAATTTGTTATTTGAAGAAATCATATCTCCTAAATCGTTTAAATCACTCTCCTGATTATCAGAATTAAGATTATCAATGAATCTTCCAGCAATTAAAGGTCCAATTCCATCTCCAATAGGTTGACCTTCTGAAAATGATTTAGTGCCTTCAAATTGAGCTTTAACCATTCTCATAAGCAGGGGGAGACTCATTTGGAGAGATAACATAATTTGGAGGTTGCCTGTTTTCCGGGCCATTTCCATATTATGTTTAACTAGTTTGGTTACCGCATTAAGGCCAATGGTAGCTTTTATTACCATAATTATATTTGATTTAGTTTCTTCAT
>JAHFBZ010000084.1:0-509 GCA_023249725.1 Methanobacteriaceae archaeon | reverse complement strand
TTTCTTCATCGGCTTCAGGGGTGATTTCATAAGCCATATCTTTGAAGCGATCTTCACCTAACTCCAGAATTTTATCAAACTTTTTTACCAGGCCTTGGGGATCTAGATTCATAGGAGGAACTATAAAAAATTCAATAAATCTGGCTACGGATTCTTCAGGATCTTTCAATGGATTTTCCTGTTCTTTGGAAATTTTTATTAGGATACCTTCTGCTTCTTTCACTATTGATTCTAACTCATTAACAGTTCTATTTATGGATGAAATCATTCTAATCCGCATTATTTTAGGTAAAAAGAATAATATGATTACAAATGCCAATATTCCTGCTAATTCTAATGGTCCCAGTCCAAATATCATTTTTAATCCCATTTTTTAGAATATTTTAGAATATGCAATTTTGATAATGTTTTAATTTTTTTATTCACAATTGATTAAACTCAATAATTTAATTATTATTTATTTAATCAATTTATTATACGGTTATGTTAGTTTGAATAAATATTTATTA
>JAHFBZ010000020.1:4059-32007 GCA_023249725.1 Methanobacteriaceae archaeon | reverse complement strand
GAAATGATTGATTCGGATATAGGAAAGATACCTAAAGGTTGGGAAGTAAAATCTCTTGATAAAATAGCAAATTATCTGAATGGCTTAGCTTTACAAAAATTCCCACCTGAAGATAACGATTATCTCCCTGTAATCAAAATAAGGGAACTTAAACAAGGTGTTACAACTGCGAGTGATAAAGCAAGTTCTAAAATTGATCCTAATTACATCATAGATGATGGAGATGTTATATTTTCATGGTCTGGAAGTTTAGAAGTTGTTTTATGGTGTGGAGGAAAAGGAGCACTTAATCAACATCTTTTTAAAGTTTCTTCTGAAGAATATCCGAAATGGTTCTATTATTATTGGACTAAACATCATTTAGAAACTTTTAGACAAACAGCAGCTGATAAAACTACTACAATGGGCCATATAAAAAGAAAAGATTTGTCTGATGCATTAGTTGTTGTTCCAACAAATGAAATATTTTCTGAATTTAATAAAGTTATGGTTCCATTAAATGATCTTATAATTAATAATAATATAGAATCACGTAATTTATCAAAAATAAGAGACTCCCTCCTCCCCAAGCTAATGTCTGGAAAAATAAGAGTGGTTTAAATGAAAATCAAGGAAATAAAAGAATATTTAAGCAAACAAGAAAACATTCCTGGAGATGAATCAGAAAGAGCAAAATGGTTTGAATTAAACGATACTCTGAATTTTCTGCTAAATACTCGACAAGAAATGGTTCCTATTTATGCATCTTATGGCACTGGATTTTATATATACTCTGTTATTGTCCCTATTGCAAATTTAAAGGGTGACTATATTGAAAAATTCATGGAATGGGGGTTTCCTCCTAGTAGTGGATATAGTTATTCTCTATGTTTTGATCAGCCTTGTATTCTAGATCCAATGGATGAAGGGGGTATTTTTGAAAATTCAAGTCCCATATTTTTTGCAAGATATTTTGAAGGTAAAGACGATTATTTTCCGCTTGAGATCAATCAAAAAATAGAACAAGTTCTAAACATTCACTGGTTAGAAAATAAAAAAGGGTTTTTTAGAATCGACGAACTTGGAGAATATGTAAAAATTGCCACAATGGAAAATGATGAAGAAGAAAACTTTTCTTTATGTACTTTAAATCGAGAAGATTTAGATTTTTACTTATTTTTATCCCAATCAGTTTTAGTTAGAGTTTTTAGCTTCCAAAGATCTTCAGAAGATTCATCTTTCCCTCCAAATTATGATAATAGGAAAGAAACTAAATATAGGAATGATTCTGAAGAGACTTATGTGGACTTGATCATGGATTATAAAGATGATGGGAGCAGTGAATTTTCACAAGCAAGTGGATTTCAAATAATTCGAAATCAAGAAGATTCTCAGAAAATGGTCAATAAAATCTCTGGTAAATATGATAGAGATTATGAATCATTCATTATTAGTGATTTTAAGAATGAAAGGGTAGTTGAATGGTCTAGTGATCCGGAAGAATTGGGGAATTATTTTGTTAAATCAGATCTACCCTTCGAAACCAGTCCTGCCTTTTTTAAAGCCGAGGTTTTATCAAAATACAAACAGAACCCTTCCAAATATACTCTGGGAACACGTAGTATTGAATGTCGTGGCGGATGGTCGATTGATTATGATATTAACGAAGAGGATCAAGTTCATGTTTATATTTATAAACTTTCTAGACTTCCTTATGCTGAACAAAAATACTGGAAATCTTGTAACGTAGAACCAAAAGCAGGAATATCCCCAAGATCATTTAAATCAGATTTTATGGGTGAATGGGATGAAGAATATGATCCATTAATATCTTTGAAGAATATTTTAAAAAAATTCCCATGTGCTGAGTTTGAAGATGAAACTGCTGCAATCTGGCAAATGCCCAGATTACCAAAGACTAGAGACATTAATTTCCTGAATTATGTTGTAACTGATTCAGAAAAGGAATGGGAAGATCAAATTGAAGCTTTATATCAAATAGTAAATGAAGGTCTTTCAGCAAAAAATATTAAAAAACTTGCAGTCCATTTAAATTGCAGAGATAAAAAATTAAAATCTGGAAAACAGCTAATTAAATGTTTGGAAACCATTGGTATTCCTGAAGAAGAATATGGATTAATAGGGGAAACATTGGCTGAAATTTGGAAATTAAGATCTACTATTGTTGCTCATTCAGGTTCAGATGAATATCCCACTGATGATTTGAGGATTCATTATCGAAATTTAATTGAAAGATGCGATAAAAGCATGCATAAACTCTCCGAATTTATAAATAAAGGGCTTCTTAATATTTCGGAGGAGAAATAAATGCTAAACGAAGACCAGGTAGAACAGGCCACTCTCTCCCTCCTAAAAGAACTAAACTACAACTACATCCCTGGCCCAGACTTGGCCCCAGAAGGCATCTCACCAGAAAGAGAACTCTACTCAGATGTGGTACTCACTCAAAGACTAAGAAAGGCCATAAATAAACTAAACCCTAACATCCCACCATCGGCCAGGGAGGAAGCTGTAAAAAAGGTTTTAAGATCTAAATCCAATGATCTCTTATCTAATAACCTCCACTTTCACCAGCTATTGGTTAATGGAATAGATGTAGAATACCGGGAAAACGATACCATCAGGGGAAATAAAGTCTATCTCTTAGACACCCAGAACCCCTCCAATAACGACTTTCTGGCGGTAAATCAATTCACCATCATAGAAGATAATCACAACCGCCGGCCAGATATTATTCTATTCATAAACGGCCTACCACTGGTAGTAATAGAACTGAAAAACCCGGCTGATGAGAAGGCCACCCTTAAAACTGGTTTCAAACAATTGCAAACTTACAAGGCAGAAATTCCATCTTTATTCCAGTTTAATGAAATTCTCATAACCTCTGATGGTATGAAAGCAAAAGCTGGAACTTTAACCAGTTCCTGGGAACGTTTCATGCCCTGGAAGACCATTGATGGTAAGACCATAACCGATGACACTTTCCAGTTAGAAGTTATGCTCCGGGGAATGCTCAATCCTGATGTTATTTTAGATTTAATAAAACATTTCATTATTTTTGAACGGGAAAAGGACATAAAGAAAAAACTGGCTGCTTACCACCAGTACCACGCGGTAAACAGTGCAGTGGATGCCACCATAGAAGCTTCCCAGCCAGATGGAGATAGAAAGTGTGGAGTGGTGTGGCACACCCAGGGCTCAGGTAAGAGTCTGATTATGGCCTTCTATTCCGGTAAATTAGTTTTAGAAATGGAAAACCCCACCATAGTGGTTTTAACTGATAGAAACGACCTGGACGACCAGTTATTCGGAACATTCGTCAAATCAAAGGACCTTTTAAGACAGGAACCACAACAGGCTGATTCCAGAGACAAACTCCAGGAACTATTAAAAGTGGTCTCTGGGGGAATAGTCTTCACCACCATCCAGAAATTCCTACCAGAAAAAGATACTAAATACCCTATGTTATCAGACCGTACCAACATCGTGGTTATAGCTGATGAAGCTCACCGCAGCCAGTACGAATTCATTGACGGCTTTGCCCGGCACATGAGAGATGCTCTACCCAATGCATCTTACATTGGATTTACAGGAACTCCCATTGAACTGGGAGATAAAAATACCATCCAGGTCTTTGGAGATTACATAGTATATACGATATAGAACAATCTGTGGCTGATGGGGCCACGGTACGTATTTACTATGAGAACCGGCTCATTAAACTGGACATGGATGAGGCCAGGAAGGCTTTAATCGACCCTGATTTTGAGGATATTACTGAAGGGGAAGAAGCAGAAATAAAGGAAAAACTCAAGAGTAAATGGGCCCGCACCGAAGCCATAGTAGGTAGTGAAAAAAGAATAAAAGAAATGGCTCAGGACGTGGTAAATCACTTCACTTCCCGATTAGATGCCCAGGATGGTAAGGGAATGATTGTAGGTATGAGTAGAAGAATCTGCATAGACCTTTACAACGAAATAATCAAATTAAAACCAGAATGGGAAAGTGAAGACGATGATAAGGGCTTTTTAAAGGTGGTTATGACTGGTTCTGCTGCTGATGGTGAGGACTGGCAAAAACACATCCGAAATAAGCAGAGGAGAAAAGAACTGGGTGAAACCTTTAAAGATCCAGATTCTGAGATTAAAATGGTAATTGTAAGAGATATGTGGCTTACTGGTTTTGATGTGCCTAATTTACACACCATGTACATTGATAAACCCATGCAGGGCCATGGATTAATGCAGGCCATAGCTCGAGTTAATAGGGTCTATCCTGATAAAGAAGGAGGACTCATTGTCGATTATCTGGGCATTGCTGCCGAACTAAAGAAGGCCATTCACTCTTACACGGTAGGTGGAGGTAAAGGTAAACCTGCCTTTGATCAGGATAAAGCTGTGGGTTTAATGCTGGAAAAATACGATGTGGTTAAGTCCATGTTCCACAACTTTGATTACAATAAATATTTCACTCCAGATACCACTAACCAATTAAGAATCCTCTTGCGAAGCATGGATCATGTCCTGGGACTATCAGATGGAAAAAATAGGTTCTTAAAAAATGTAAATGAACTTTCCAAGGCTTTTGCTTTATCGGTTCCCCACGAGCGAGCTTTAGCAATACGAGACGAAGTGAAGTTCTTTAAAGCGGTTAAGGCCCAGTTAATGAAAAATGATGACGAGGAAGAAGGCCCTAAACTCAGCAAAGAAGAAATGGAATTGGCCATAAAACAGATTGTTTCTGATGCCATAACTTCTGAAGGAGTTATTCCATTAACTGGAACTAAGGATCTTAAAGGTAGTGGAATACAAAACCAGGACATTTCTATTCTATCTGATGACTTTTTAGAAGAAGTAAGTGCCATGCCCCAGAAGAACCTGGCCGCAGAATTATTAGAGAAACTTTTAAAGGAACAGATACGCACCAGATCACGAAAAAATGTGGTGGAAGGAAGATCATTTGCGGAAATGCTGGATAATGCCTTAATAAAATACAGAAACCGCAATATTGACAGTGCAGAAATAATTAAGAACCTCATTGATATAGCTAAACAAATCAGAGAAGCTGATCAAAGAGGAGATAATCTGGGCCTCAGTGAATATGAACTGGCCTTTTATGATGCTTTAATGGTTAATAAAGAAGCTGGAGAAGTTCTGGGCGATGATGAATTAAAGAATATTGCCATGGAACTGGTTACGACCATTAAAACGAATATAACTATTGACTGGACTTTAAGGGAAAATGTTCAGGCCAAAATGAGAGTGGCTGTTAAAAGAATACTTAAAAAGCACAAATATCCTTCTGAAGAGACTCAAAAGGCTGTGGAGATTGTATTGGAGCAGGCCAAGGTTGTTTGTGAGGAGTGGGCCGAGGCTCATAGTTAATTGATGAAAATTATCCTTTAACCTTTTCAAGGGTTATTTTAATATTTTCACCATGTCGTGGTTCCAACTCATTTACTAACTTTTTAAGTATCTCTATGAGTTCTGGATCTGTAACATAAAAACCACGTTCATTTTGCTTGAATTTAACACCTCTAACTAATTCACTAACTTTTTCTGCTTTATCTTTTTTTAACTTTGATTCAGATTTGGCCATTAAATAAGCCATCGCGGCATGTTCTTCTATTTTAAAATCTCCAAGGTGTATATTTTCCCCTTTAATCATTATATAGGAACCCCATTCTTCACCCTCTTTCCATACTCCAGGATATTCACTTCCTTTACTATTAACCATTTTTCCACCTCTTAATACTGTAATATGCTGACTGTTTCATAGATAATAATCATAGAAAATTATATGATGCAATAAAATTCAATAACTCCATCTCTTCAATGCAAATTCAAATAATTCTTTACTTCTTTTTTCAATTTCCTTTTCATTCCATTCTCCGGAATGGGCAATTATCTGGTTAATCTTCCAATCAGATTCTTTAAAAATAGGTTTTTTCTCATCAAATCCTTTATTTGAAAGTTTAGAGTTTTCAGGAGTATAAGTTAAGGTAAGATTTCCTAATTTATGCAGATTTTCTTCATGGGACTTTTTATTAAATCGTTTCCAGTAAGGTACTTTTTTACCATTTCTATCTAGACTTTGAGGTAATATGTGTTCAATTGAGTCTTTTCGATCGGTTTTTATAAGATGTGTCCAAGTTAATTGAGGATCACTTTTTAAAATTTCCCAGCATTTTGAAACTTCATATTCAAATAAGAAGTATTTAAGGCCTTTCCATTCATAATAGTTTTCCATATCAAAGAAATAGCGCTCTACTCTTGAATTAGGAGAATAGTACTCAAATAATTCATTAAATTTAGAAATTACTTCCTCATAACTAACTTGTTTAGTATACATGTCACAGGCCATAGTGTAAATTTGGTTTTGTCCTGAATGAGGTTTCCATCCAACTAGATAATATGTTCTAAAAGCAAATTTTTCGCATAAATTAAAGAGCTCTAGAATTTTTTCAGGATCTTCAATGAACCTATCATAAATTGCTACCATCAAAACCAGAATATTGGATTTAATATCCATACGACTAATTTTTGTTACAATAGATTGTATTTCCACTTTCAAAACTTTGTTTTCTATGCTCTGGAACGAGTGGCAATCATAAGGATTTATTATATCAAGCAAACGGGATGATGTTATCTCTAAAGAACTAGAATAATCTCCTATCTCTTTATAGCACTTTTCATATTCATTATTTCGTTCTAAATTTTTGAAATAACTCTTCAACTGTTTGTAAACATTGGCCAACTGACTATTTTTACTGACATTTTTACCATCCTTTTTATAAACCTTTAAATCAGAGTAAAAGTTAATAATAAAGTTCATTCTCAAGAATCTGTCTTCATCATCGTTTTTAGACATTTTAGATTTATCTAGATTCTCAAGTATCGCTTTCCAATTATTATTTATGGCAGCCACCATTTTTTCAGAGCTATGGCTGTCTTCAGTGATTTTAGAAGTGAGATATATAAGATAGTTTTTTACTTTTTCCAGTTCAGATAATGGCTTTCCCCGGTCATTCATCACTTCAAAAATAACACCGACTTCAGCATCATCTTCCACTTTATATAACGTAAAAATTAGAGATTGTGTTAATTTATCAACTAATGAATTAAGAAAACCTAAATAATCCTCTTCAAATTCATTTTTTTTAGCTAAATAGTCTTCAAATTGTGATTTTGCATTAGATAAGTTATGGTGAGATTTTATGGTTTTCTTTATTCCAAGCATTCCTTCAATAATAGCCTCTCGGAAAAACTTATCATTTTCTTTATCTAACTCAAGTTTATAAATTTCACTTGCATCTGGTCCTTTATCCTTTATATAAATGGAATTTATGCCTTCTGCAACAGCAGAACTTTCTTCTTCATCTAATTTCTTCAATTCTTTAATTATAGTATCCAATAATATCAAAATACTAGTGAATCTTTGTTGACCATCTACAATATCAAAACGCGTATAAGTTTTACCCAAACCCTTTACACTATCCCTTTCTTTTAAAACAATAGTTCCAGTATAATGTCCTTTATTGTTTAAAAGTTCTAAATCTTCCAGTAAATCCTCTCTTTGCTGATTTTCCCACGAGTAACCTCTCTGATAGTCAGGTATCTTAAAAACAGCGTTATTAAATAAATCTTGAAGGGTGGGTAAATCTTTCATAAAATAATTAATTACTTTGATGCATAAAAAAGTTTTTAATTTTCTCTGCACAATTACTTGGTAAATATATAATTTATAGAAATTTATATAAGAAATTATTATAAACTGTGTAGATTTATCTATTAACATGCCACTATTCTCTATTAACAACAATAAACTGGAAAAAGTCAGAAAACTTGACTTCAAATTGGAAAGGGACTTGCAAAACCTCACTGAAGAGAATCTTGATGAAATATTCGGCCTGGAACTCGTAAAATCAGAGTTTCAATTAAATAACCTGAGAATTGATACTCTGGCCTTTGATAATGATTCCAATTCATTTGTAATAATTGAATACAAACGTGGAGCTAATTTCAGTGTTATTGATCAGGGATATGCCTATCTGGCCCTTCTGCTAAATAACAAGGCCGAATTTATACTGGAGTACAACGAGCGCATGGATACAAACCTGCGTCGAAATGATGTGGACTGGTCCCAGTCAAGAGTTGTATTTGTGGCCCCTCAATTTACCACTTACCAGCGCAAAGCAATAGAATTCAAGGATATGGCCTTTGAATTATGGGAATCTACAAGATATGATAATGGAACTATATTATATAATCAAATTAAATCCCCTGAAACCAGTAATTCAATAAAAACTGTAAGTCCAAAAAATAAGGTTATTGAAACAGTTGAAAGGGAAGTTAAAAAGTATTCTGAGGAAGATCATTTAACGGGAGCAGTGCCTGAACTGGTAGAATTATATGAAGAAATAAAAGAACATTTATCCGAGTGGGATTCGCTTGAAATAGATCCTAAAAAGACATATGTCGCATTTAAAGCTAATAAAAATGTAATAGATATTCAATTTGCTAAAAGTCATCTTAAAATTTGGATTAATATGCGTAAAGGAACTCTTGATGATCCTAAAGAATTCTCCCGAGATGTTTCAAATATTGGACATAACGGTAATGGTGATTACGAATTGAAAATCCAACCCGGAGATGATTTGAATTATTTAATGTACTTGGTGGGCCAGTCTTATAAAACAAATTCTTCTTAATTTTATTTTAACACATTAGGAGACAATAATGGTGACTTTAAACCAAAAATGGGAACCTAAAACATTCGAAGATAAATTAATACTTAACTATTCACTAAAAAATCCAGGAACTTACTATTTAGAAGTATCTATTGGATCCAGCCGTGGCAATGGGAATTGGCCTAAAAAATCAGGAATTAGAAGGATAGACGCCATTAATATCATGAATGATAACTCGGAAAACAAGATATTTGGCCAAACAGAGTTTTCCTATGATGATTTTCAAAAAACTGTTTCTAATAAGTCAGTTGAATTAATAGAAGCAAAAAAGAAACTTAACCGATTAGTTATTGGTCAAGTTATTGCAGGTTATGACATGTTTGAGCGAGAATATGATGCTCATGATATTGAAATGGTCATATTATGTGGTAAGGGGGATCCTGCACTGGAATGGGTTTGTGAAAAAAGAAATATTAAAGTAGAAATTTTGGACTAGTTTAATACATAATAATCTAAAAACGATAATTTAAGTAACTGTAGATACCATTTAATTAAATGGAAATGACTATTATAAAATCTGATATGATACTTATTTTTTAATAAAATAAAATTAAATGATGTATTATAATTAATATAATAGTAAATAATATATACGAACTTACAAAGTAAAATTATATTAATGATATGGGGTATTTATATGGCATATTTAGTTTGCGAAAATTGTAAAGGTTACTATGAGTTACAAAGTGGAGAATCACCCGAAGATTTTGATTTATGTCCCTGCGGCGGCAAATTAGTACTAATGAATTCCTTGCTTGATCAAGATTCAAAAAATAGTCAAAATACATTGAAATGTTATTCTTGTGGAGAAATAAACCCTGAAGAATCTAAATTTTGTTTATCATGTGGTAAAAAGATTATAAAAAAAAATAAAATTAATAAAAAAACTTCAATTAAAAATTTAGATTATCGTATTCTTTTCACAGGTTCTTTCATAGCATTTTTTGGATTAATTATTTTTAATATATTATTTAATGATATAGGGAATAGCTTTGTTTTCTTTTTAGAAAACAATCAAACAGATTTGTCCACATATCAATTAATATATTGTGTAATTATAGTTTTAATAGGGACATTATCAAGTCTTTTAATAAATAAAGACTATAAAACAAGTTCTTTATATTCATCAATAATCTTAATCATCCCAGTAATCTACGGATTAACATCTTTTTATTCGGATAAAATATCGATTCTAATTTCAGTTTATGACTACGTGGGAGTTATAACAGATTCGACTTTAATAATCATATTATTACCACTACTTTTTGTGTCATATATTATATTAGGAATTTTTAGTGGATTTTTAGGAGCTTTTATTAATAATAAAATTGATTTGAATAACAATAATAAATGGCTAAATTTCAAAAATAAGATATTTCTTAATAATAAAATTAGTTTAAAAGAATATAAAGCAGGTTTTTTAACATTTTTGTTCACTATAATCTCTTTATCTCTATTAAACATTCTTGGATGAATTAATATTTAATATAGATTTATATTAAATATAAATTTTTTTTATTCTTTATTTGCCTGCTGCTGGTCGTGATGCCGTTTCAACCTATTTAAGTGAAGTAAAAAGTAATGATATTTATATTGGAATTTTAGGAAATTCTTACGGTCTAAGAAATGAAAATGGAGTTTCTGCAACTGAATTAGAATATAAAACATTTTTAGAAAATGTTACTGATGGTGAAATATTACTATTCATTAAAGGTAATAACGACAGTTTGCGAGATTCAGAAACCACTGAATTTTTTAACAAAGCCAAAAAATTATCTGTTTACAAACGATTTAATTCCATTAAAGACCTTAAAGATGAAATAATAATGAGTTTAGAGTCTTTTTTAATCAGTGAAGGCCACATAAATTTTGAAGAATTTGATGATAGGATTAATCCGGAAATTGGCTATGATACAATTGATGAGAATGAAGTAAAAGATTTTCTTGAAAAAAGGGCCATTAATATGGATCTTAAAGTTCCGAATATTCCTATAAATAATATTTTAGATAGCTTAGAAGTTTTGAAAAAACATAAAGGTCAAATATATCCTACTACAACTGCCGTTCTTTTTTTCAGCCAACAAGCATCATATTATTTCCCCCAAAATGAAATTCGAATCGCTCGTTTTGATGGGATTACTCTAGGGGCTCCCGTTATTGATAGTCAAGAGATAAAAGGTTCTTTTTATAAAATAATAGATCAAGTTGAGAATTTTTTCCGTCGGAACACTCGCACGGCACATAAAATAGTGGATTTCAAAAGAGTTGATATTCCAAAATATCCTTACTCTGCTATAAGAGAAGCTATTATTAATGCTATAGCCCATAGGGACTATAATCGTACTGGAGCACCTATTTTCTTTTACATATATGATGATAGAGTTGAAATTATTAGTCCAGGGGGATTAGTATCTGGGGTAACACTCAAAAATATCGGTTCAAAGCACGAAGCCCGTAACCGAAACATATGTCGGATTTTTCATGAAACTAAAGATATGGAAAAGTTGGGTACAGGTATTCATAAGATGAAAGATGATATGCAGGGTTATGGACTGTCTGAGCCAGAATTTAGACTTTATGATAAATCATTTGCAGTTATATTCTATGGGCCTGGAGAAAATATTTTAGATCTTGTATCGAGCATACCTGCAGATAGAAAAACTGATTTAAAAGATTTAGGTTTGAATGATAGGCAGATAAAGGCACTGGAGATGATAGTTAATGATGGTGAATCATTTACAAGAATTAGCTATGAAGAAAAATTTGCAGTATCTTCCAGAACCGCCTCAAGAGATTTAAAAGGATTAATAGATAAAAATCAGATAAAAACGATAGGTATAGGAAAAAATATCCGTTATAATCCACTTTAAATAATATGGCGCGAAAACTCTAATTTTGGCGAGTAAATGGCGAGAAAAATATTATCATAATTTAAAATTACGTGGCACTAAAACTTAGTTTTTGGCGAGTAAATGGCGAGAAAAATTAGGTTCAACTAAATGAAACATAGATTGCATGTAAAAAGACACACAACTTAATTAGACCTGGAATGACATGCAAATTAAATGGTGCATAAGTTAAATTTTTGAGGCATAAAATGAGGCA
The DNA here is from genome assembly GCA_023249725.1 of Methanobacteriaceae archaeon. GTDB lineage: Archaea > Methanobacteriota > Methanobacteria > Methanobacteriales > Methanobacteriaceae > UBA349. Next base: position 20,153 of record JAHFBZ010000020.1, on the reverse strand, counting down.
TAAAAATTTGGTTCATTTTATATTGCTTGCATAATATGGGGCTGTAAAGTTTAGGAGTATTGGTTTAAAATATTAAAAAATATATTACTTTTTTTTTGAATCTAATTTAGGCATAGGCCCTTAAATCAACAAAATTCCCACTCCAAAATCATACCCAAATGATCAGATATCTTTGATTCTCTAACATTTGAATCGTGGATGACTGAAACATCTTTAATATTAGAATACAAATCATTAGAAACAAAGGCATAGTCTATTCTAAAGCCAGTATTGTCATGGTAAAACCAAGTATATTTATGGGCTTCATCAAAAGAGCTTATCTTCCACAGGTCAATATAGTTCAAACTTTCTAATTTTTTCAAGTCCTGTGGATTGTATTCCGTCATGTTTTCTGAATCATCTTTGCTGCAGCTGTTAAAATCTCCAGCGATTAGAATATTTTTGTTTAAATTCTTTTCACTGTATTCTAGAACTTTTTTCCAGAAATCATTCTTTTCTTTGCCTACTTGGGCTGGGAAATAAGCACCCAGAACATATAGGTCAAATTCAGGAAGATAAATTTCACTCCATCTATCTTCTACTTTTTCCACCTTCATTTCTATTCTGGAGGCTATAAATGATCCATAAGCTCCGTCTATATTGGATGGTTTAGTCTGATAACCATGGGATTCCAATTCTTTAATTATTTGCTTACCACTTTCATTATAAATAAATTCTGTTAATATAATCAAATCGGGTTCATTTTTTAATAGATAATCAATGATAAGCGGATTTCTTCTTTTTGATCCACCTGAGCGAATATTTAAATTAATTATTTTCATATTTGGGCCTCATATTCTATTTTATTTTCAAAATAAATAAACAATTTTCGTTATTTAAAGTTTAATATCATCTGGATATTATAGTTCATGGCCTTTTAGACAATATCATCACTCCACTCAAAAGGGGATTCTTCTACTTTTTCAGTTATATCAAAACTTGTTAAATCCTCTAGGGCCTTTATAAATTCTCTAAAGTTCTCTGGCCAGGCATTGGATCCACTTGATTTGATTTTTTTATTATTATGGGCTAGGTCTATGGACCAGGTACAGCCATCTATAATATTGAAATTAATATAGCTTTTCTCCCAGTTCCAGATATCTAATTGGTCTAGTTCTTCCCAGAATTTTTTCCACTGTTTATGGTCTGGAAAAGACTCGTTCTTGGAATAAAAGCTATTAAAAAGTATTTTATTATCTTCAAAGATTACGGTATTGAATAGTGTTATAGTAAAACAACTGTATCTTATTTCAAATTTATCTGGATATTCTTTATAAAAACTCATTTATTTCATCCCTGTTTATATTAGTATATACAATTCTATTATTTACTATACTAATATACTTTTTCTATATAATTAAATAGTAAATATTAAATGATATTATATATGCATTATAATTTAGTAAATAAATATTATTTAATTTTTGAAAAAGAGGGGGATTCTAATGAGCGATAAAATCTATTTAATCAAAGATAATAAACCTATAACTTTGGAAGAAAAAGAATATGAACAAGAAATCGTTTTACAGGAATTACTTGGCAAATATCCGGATATATTAGCTGGAGAACAGATGAATCCTGAAAATCCTCGTCGTTGGATACTAGTTACTAGCGAACTGCATTTGGTATCTAAAGACGCCGGAAATACAAATTTCTATTTAGATCATCTTTTTCTAGATCAAGATGGTGTTCCTACTTTAGTTGAAGATAAAATAATATCAAATCACCAAATCCGTAGAGAAGTTATTGGACAGATGTTTGACTATGCAGCCAATGCAGTGGTCTATTTACCAATGAATGAGATAAGATCACTTGTGGAGTTACATAACGATGTTGATTTAATGGATTTTTTAGAACCGGGAACTAATAGTATACAATTCTGGCAAAATGTTAAAACTAATTTAAAAATAGGTAAAATAAGAATGGTTTTTGCCGCTGATAAAATACCAAATGAACTTAAACGGATAATTGAATTTTTAAATCATCAATTGGATCCTGCTGAGGTATTTGGCCTTGAAATAAAACAATATGTGAATGATGAAGAGAAAATTAAGACTATGGTTCCCAGGATCATTGGTCCGGGCATATATCCTCCAGAGGATAATGGACTTTTATTAAATAAAGATACTTTCTTTGAGATAATTGATGAAAATGGAAAATTAATTTTCACCGAATTATTTAAACTGGCCTTAGAAAATCATCTGATTATTAGATGGGGAACTAAAGGATTCTCTTTAAATGTAGAAATAGATGGAAAAACGGTTAGTTTATTGCAGGGTTATTCTGCTTTGGCTAAATATGGTCAGTGTATATTGTCAACCAATAGCCATATAATAAATAAAGTAAATAATGGAGAAAAAATTGTAGAATGCTATTTAAAACTTACAAAGCAAAAAAACTTTGATAAGAATAAATCTGATTTTATTTATAAAATAAATCAAAAAATAGACCATAAAGACCTGGAAGAGTTTAAATCCATTCTATCTAAAACTATATGCTCCATAAAAGAAAATGGATTATCAAACTAATTTTGTTAAACCACTATTCCTGGAATATTGGATAAAATAAAGGAAATAAAAAAATATTTAATGTCTATTACCTGGATCATCATATAATGAATATCTGAATGAATTCCGGTAATAGTCTAAAATATTTTTATAACCTCTACTTGTGACAGACGTATATGTTTCATACCCTGAATGACCACTAACCTTTGGTTCGATAGAAATTCGTACTTCCGGAGGTGAATTGCTCACCTTTTCAATGATTATTGTCTGAGTAAATGACTTATCTGCATCTTCAAAATTCCAATTGACCTTTATTTTCACTAGGTCATTACCCGTGGCATAAGTTTTCCAGGTGGAGGTATAGGTACTGTTGAAATAAACATCATCATATCCTGTAATTTTTCCACTGTCAATTAATTTAGTTTCTGATTCTGATGATTCTTTTTTAATAGTTTTATTTTCATTAGTTATGTTGTTTGAAGTCGTATTATTAACTACAGGTCCTGCATCATGGCCTATATTAAATGCATATATTGAACCAACAATTATTATTCCTATAATTACAATTCCTGCTATTATGAAAGGCAGTTTAGATTTTTTAAATCTTTTTCCACAATTTTCACAGAAATTAGCATCATCAACATTTTCAGTTCCGCAATCTGGACAAAACATCTAATCCCCCTAGATTTTCTAATATCGATAAGGATAATAAAGACTGTCATAATAATTCAATTGATTCACATAATTCATATAACTTATGAAAATCAAAGTAACAATAATTAGCCATATTACAAACATTATTATAGCAATTATAGCAGATTGTTTACCTTTTAATGGCTTAGTGTCATGCCACCATATAAAACCAATAAATCCTGCAATAGGAGAAAATAACAATATAATTATAAATTCTGTGGCTTCTAATCCTTCTCTAATTCTTAAATTTTCATATCCTTGTATTTTTGGATTTGAAACTAATTCTTTTTCTAATTCCTGCCCACATTCTTTACAAAATTGAGATGTTGAACTATTTTTGGTACCACATTGGAAGCATTTATTCTGAGTATATATGAGATTATTACCACAACGAACACAAAATTTCGAATTTGAATTATTTTCAGTGCCACATTTATCGCAAGTTTTCTTAAAGGAATTTTGTATATTAGAACTTATTTTTCTTCCTCCAAATCTGACTTTTTTATCTTTATTCAAATATGTTCCAATTAAAGCACCAGGGATGGTTAAAACACCCGTAATTCCAGATAAAATAAATGAAACCAATAATACAGCGGATAAATCCAATAAAAAAATTCTAAAATTTAAAAAATAAATGATGAAATAGATAGAAAAAACTGATATAAAAGAGTACTTCAAAGTGTCTTTAATATTATTTGTCAGATAATAACCAATAAGTATTCCAACAATAACCGGTGTTAAAAACATCAGATAAATAAAATTGGTATTAAATCCTAAAACGTAAATAATTACTGATAAAGGTATAACAATTAAAAAAGAAAATAATAATGTTGTTAAATTTATTAAATTAGATGAATTATTGATATTTTGATGATCAGAAACCAAATGATTCTCAGAATCATTTAAATCTACTAATTTACCACTACAATCGCATTTATCCTCTTTTTTCTTTTCAGTTGTGGTATATTGTTTTCCACAGTTATCACAGATAAAATTCTCCATAATATGTCTCCAATTTTTTTTTAAATAATTAATAATATCGCCATATATTCAGTTAATTATTGAACATATTAATCTAACGCTTAAACTTAAATCAAAAGTAATATATTATTTAATAGCAAAACTTCAATTGATTGATTATAATTTCAAAATGAAAACATTATGATTTTCATTACTTTAATGGGAGTAATTATGACTAAAATATGCACGAATTGCAAACAAGAAAATGAGGATGATAGTAAATTTTGTATTAAGTGTGGTGAAAATTTTGATAAATATAAAAGTTCCCAAATAAATTCTAAAAAGTTTAAAAAAAAGAATTCTTTTAATCTATCAAATAAACAAATCGGTATTATTGTTGGTTTTGGAATTATTTTAATGATAATTATTTTTTCTGTATCAATCGGACAATCAAATACCAATACACATGAAACCAGCATTGATAATGAAACAGATAGTGCATCTAATATCAGTGAATCTCCTAAAACTTATAAAGATGAATATTTTTCCTTTGATTATCCTGGAGATTTCGCTGTTGAAAATAGTGATGGATATTTAGCTATTCAAGGTCCTTTTACGTTTATGGAGATTAGTAATTTTACAGCTGATGATTCTTTAAGCGAAACCAAAAATACAATCGAAAATGTTGATACATATTATTTGGATTTGCAAAATTCTGAATACATTACCGTAGATGGAGTAAAAGCTTATCAATATAAACGTTATAATTCATTGGAAAAAAAATATGAGCTTGGTACAATATTTATAAAAAATGGAAATGAATATCGAATTTATTATTATGCTACCAATTTAAATTTAAATGAATTAAACATTATTTTGAAAAGCTTCAAAACTTCTAAATGAATATAAACTAAAAGTGACCACCATGCCCTACTTAATCTGCCCCCAATGCGACCACTACTACGATGTAGAACCGGGAGAGGAATTCACAACTTGTGAATGTGGCCAGGCCCTAATACAAGTAGAAGATCTGGAAGAATACTACTCTCCACATCAGAGGGAAAGTATAGCTACGGGAAATACATTTACTGAGGATATGAGCAATCAATACTATGAAAATAAGGATAAAGGTCGCAATTTTCAAATTATAGGTGGATTCGTATCTATTCTGGGATTTCTACTTACCTTATTTCTCAGGAATGTTCTATTTTTAATATTTGTCTTTATTGGAGTGGTCTTACTCATATATGCCCAGTCATTTATTTCCCGCAATGAACTTAAAGGTAAAGGATGGGCCAAGGGCCTGGTAGGTGAAAACATAGTTTCCGACTTTCTTAAACAATTACCCCATGACTATTTTATTTACAATGATGTTAACCTTCCAGGCAAAAAGGGAAATATTGACCATGTGGTGATTGGGCCTAATGGGATATTTGTTATTGAGACCAAAAATTACTCGGGCAAATATCTGATTAAGGGAAATCAATGGTATTATCATAGAAACAATAAGTTCAATAAAATAAAAAAGAATCCGGCCCATCAGGTTATTAGAAATACTCTGGAGTTAAAAAAATTCATGGAAAGGAAAGGAGTTGACACTTCTATCTGGTTCCAGGCCATAGTGGCCTTTAATAATTCTGATTTTAAAATTATGGAATCTGCTAAGGCCTATAAAGTTTTAATTCCTCAAAAAGTTCCAGAATATATTTTAAATATTGAAAGAAATTATGATATTGAAATACTTAAAAAAGCGGCCCTAGAATTAGAACCATATTGTGTAGAGCTTTCTTTTGTTAATAAAAAGTGATTAACCACATTTTTGATAAATGAACTCATTTTTACAAAATAATAATCAAAAAAATAGTTTTTAATACATAACCGATTATAAAATAGATTCACATTCATTTAAAAAGGATTCAGCGCCTTCAATAATAATCTTGGCTTCAATTTGATCTATGTTAGAAAATAAACCATAATCTGCCTCTTCTCTATCTTCTTGGGCTCTGGCAAGTAAGTCAAATAATTCCTTTTTAAATTCATTTTTCTTCACAAATTCCAATCCAAATTGGGAAATTAGTCCTCGGTGGGTTTTGGGATGAATATTTTTTTCAAATAATAATGCTTTAGCGGCAAAAAACATGGCATAATATGCTCTGCTCACAGAATCATTATAAAATTCGTTTTCAAATAAATTTTTAGCTGCTTCAAGCTTTTCATGAGCATTTTTTATGAGAATTCTTTTCTCATCCAATGACTACACCTTCTTTATTTATATTTGAAATAAAATAGGTGGTTTTAAGGTTTTCATACTCATTTTGAGAGATTATCTTAGCAGAAATATATATTCCCCGATCAAGTAAAGCATCAGTAATTTTAGCCATTATTTTATCCTTTGTTTCGGCCTTTTTGGTAGAAACAATAAGAATATCAATATCAGAATCCTCATTATCTTCTCCACGGGCCACTGAACCAAATAGAATTATCTTTTTTATTTCTGGAAATCTAAGAGAATTTGCAAATTCCATGGCTAACTTTTTCCGGTTCATTCCATCACCAATTATATTATAGTTAATTCTTAGTTTAAATAACTATTAAATTTTATTGATTGATGATAATTATCTCTGCTGGCTCTCCTATGGATTTCATAATTTTTAGGTATTCTCATATACGGGCTGCTTCTTTTAAGAATTCTGATTTCAGGGTCAAAGATGGCGAAACAGTGCCTACCAATCTACGGAATACCATTAGTGGTCTTAATATTGGCCATGTTGATGGTTACTGGCGGATTAATAAGTAGTAAAAAATAAATAAACCCTTTTTTCCTTTCTCTTTTTAGTAATCTAAAGCATATCCACGAGCTAATAATTATTTAATAAAATGTTAAATTGGATATTTAATTACAAGTTAACTCATTCAATGGTAACAGATGAATCTTTGAAAATTAATCTTTTTTAATCAAAATTACTTCAAATTATTCCTACAAGAAATAAATAATTTATACTAAAATTTATAGATATTATATTATGTCACACACGCTTCTCATTTTCATCGGATTAATAATGTTTTCACTGGCAGGGATGAACTCTTATTTGGTTACACCTATGCTCCAGGAGGATCAAGACACTTTGTATCAGGTTTCAACTATCCAGAACCTGTCTGCCGGAGGTTACGACGGTTACCTGACTCTGAGCCAACTTAAAAACCAGGGCGATTTTGGTATCGGGACCTTCAATAGACTTGATGGGGAAATGATTGTATTAAATAATACCGTATACCAGGTTAAATCTAATGGAACTATTGTTAATCCATCTGATTATGAAAAAATACCTTTTATTATGTTAACTTACTTTGAAGCATATAATACTACTCAGGTAAATGATTTGAATGGCAGTGACCTGGAAAATTCTTTAAATAAAACTTTTCCACAATCCAACATCTTCTATGCCATTAAAATAGAGGGTAATTTCAGCCATATAAAGGCCAGAAGCGTACCTGAACAGAACCCTCCCTATAAAAACCTATCAGAAGTTATAAAAAACCAGACCGTCTTTGAGTTTAATAATACAAATGGGACCATTGTAGGATTCTGGTGTCCCAATAATATGGGTGGTATAAATAATCCTGGTTTCCATTTCCATTTTATCTCCCAGAATAAAACTGAGGGTGGACACGTCCTGGAGTTCGCTGTAGATAATGCCACCATGCAGGTGGATGATACTCCTAAATTTTACATGAATATTCCTATGAATGGTTTTTAAATCAAAAAAATAGGAATTAATTTTATTTTTTAATATTACAATAATTTAGATCCATCTAAGTTTATTTTTTTAATAGGTAATGTATTGAAATTCACCTCAAATGAATGACCCTTGATAGATATTTTTGGGCATAGCATCGTGATAGATTCAAATCATAGCGAGTAACTATTAAAAAGGAAATCTTATTGTTTTATATTCTACTTATTTTAAAATAAATACAGAAATTATACTGATTAATAATGGCAATGATAACATGTCCGATATACCGCATTATGTGCTAGATCTTAGAGAAAAAGAACTTCCTATTGAAAAAATTGGAGGCAAGGCCCTTAATTTGGGAAAAATGTCAGAAGCGGGTTTCAATATTCCCCCAGCATTCATTGTATCTGTAGATGCCTATGATTTTTTTATTAAAAAGGAATTAGAAGATAAAATATCTAAAATACTTGATTCTATTGATTTTAAAGATGAAAATTCTATCTCTTCTGGATGTTCTTCCATTAGAAGCATAATAAAATCAGAAGAACTACCAGCAAAACTTTTTTTTGAAGTTAACAATAACATAAATAATCTCCCGGAAGGATATTATGCTGTTAGATCATCGGCCGTGGCAGAAGATCTGGCCGATGCCAGTTTTGCAGGGCAGCTGGACAGTTTTTTGAATGTGAAAAAGGAAGATATTCTAGAGAATATCGTTGATTGTTGGGCCTCCTACTGGAGCGATCGTGCAGTTAAATATCGACACGATTCTTCCATTGGACACTTAGACAGTGAAATGACAGCAGCTGGAATAGCTGTATTGGTACAAAAAATGGTCAATGCAGATATCAGTGGAGTAACTTTCACCGCCAATCCAGTAAATGGTAGGAATGATATTGTTATTGAATCTTCTTGGGGCCTGGGTGAAGCTATTGCATCAGGAATAGTAACCCCGGATATTTTTGTTCTAGGAAGAGATGGAAATATAATTGAAAAAAATATTAAAACAAAAAAAAAGGGATATTTCCTTCAAGGCGGGGCCAACACTTTAATGGATATAAGCGCGGAAAAAAGGGAAAAATCCAGTCTCAATGATAAAATTCTGGAAAAATTACTAAAATCTGCTCTGGAGCTGGAAGAATTCTTTAATCTTCCCCAGGATATTGAATGGGCTCTGGAATGTAACGAAACAGAAAATCCAAATATCTATATCCTCCAATCGCGACCAGTAACCACCCTCACCGATACATCTGAAAAAGATGATATCTTGTGGAGCCGGGCCTATGGGGACGAGTACTGGGCCGATGCAACTACTCCTCTCTTTTATGATGTCATGGGTAAAATGCTCACGGATTACGTTAACCATGAAGGGGCCCGCATAATGGGCTATAAAGAAATAACAGACACTAAACTCTTAAAACTTCACAAATCAAGGGTTTATTTTAATAGCTGGGTTTTAGAAAAAGCTTTCTCCTATTATCCTAAATTTGCTAGATCTAAAGAGTTATTAAATTATTTTCCATTAGAAGATCAGGAGAGAATTTCCCAGTATCCATCCAGTTTACATAAAACATTACTCTCTCAGATTTTAGTGGCTATCCGGGACCCGGACGGTATGATGCATAAGACGGATAAGGCCTATCGAAAATGGGCTAAAGGTTTCATGAAAAAATGCAAAAAATTTGATAAAACAGATTTAACTCTACTAAGTGATGCAGAACTGGCAGCTCTTTATGATGATATTGAAACCTCGGGAATTAAACACTATCAACTCATACGATACGGCATGGTCTCCCATTCCATAGCCACTAACTTAATGGTTAAAAACTGGTTGGTAAAATGGTTGGATGATAAGAATGGTACTCTTTATGCTGGATTAATCTCTGGTTTAGACGATAATAAAACTGTGGAAATGAATATTAGATTCTCGGATTTGGCCAAAATTTTAAGAAAAGACCCGAATTTATTAACCAAAATAAATTCCACGGATGATTTAAGCACGCTAAGTGAAACCGAAATTGAAAATCTTATCTCTTTTAATTCAAAATTCAAAAAGGAATTTAATTCTTTTATAAAAAAATATGGGCACCGTTCCAATACCCGGGAAATATTATATCCTCGTTGGAGGGAAGATAAGGCTTACGTATTAGAAGTTATTAAATTACTTTCATCTTCTGATTTAGATTTAAGAAAAAAGGAATCAGAAAGTCGTCATTATAGAGTTAAAACCGAAAAAAAGGTCTTCAAGAAAATAAAAAAACAAAAAGGCGGGTTCATCAAGGCCAAACTATTTGGAGTGGTGCTTAATCTTGCCCAGACCTACTTAACCTTCCGGGAAAATCAGAGATTCTACTTGGATCACCTTCTTTTCCGTCAAAGATTGATGCTGAGGGAAATGGGAAGAAGGTTAGTAGCCAAAAATATTATTGATGAAATAGATGATGTTTTCTTCCTTTTTGAAAATGAATTATTTTCATTTTTTAAAGAAAACCTTTCAGAAAAAGAATCCAGTGATATTCTTTCTGATTTAAGAGATAAAATTCTAAAAAGGAAAAAGGAATTCTATCGCTATAAATCGTCACTCCCACCTAAATTCTTAAAAAATGGGATAGAATTTGACGATACAGTTATGGAATATGGTCAGAATGCTATTTATGGGGCCGCTGCCAGTCCTGGAACATTCCAAGGTGTGGCCCGAGTGGTGGAATCCATTGAAGAATTGTCAAAACTGGAAGATAATGAAATTCTTATAACCAGTAACACCGATCCGGCCTGGACTGCTGTATTTTCCAAGATAGGTGGCCTTATCACGGAAACTGGAGGAATATTATCTCACGGTGCAGTTATTTCACGGGAATATAGGATACCCGCAGTAACTGCGGTTAAAGGAGCTACTAAAATTTTTAAAACAGGGGAAAATTTAGTTATAGATGGTAATGAAGGTGTAGTCTATAAAAAAGAATAAAATGTTGGTGATTATATGGAACTCAATTTAGAAACTCTCAAAAAACATGAAGAATGGAATGAAAGCTATTATTTTAATTTTCACGATAAGAAAAACGATTTAACGGCCTTTATGCGTATTGGAAACAAGGTCAATAAAAATGAAAAATCAATGTTCTTCTATGTAATGTCCTCCACCATGACTGCTGGAATTAAATTGGAAACTCCTTGTGATGATAAACCATTAAGTATTGCTGGTTTAGAGTATCAGGAGATGGAAACTGGCCAATGGGACCTTAAATATAATGGTTCAATTTTCAATCCCTTAGAAAAAACAGAATTTAAAGTTAAAATGGACGTAAACTGGGAAGCATTAAACCCTATCATGGATTATGTGGAATGTGTGGATGAAAAAGAAACTGAAATGTCATCTAATGTGGCCTCTGAGCATTACGAACAATTTGGAAAAGCCCAGGGGACAATTGAAATTGATGATCAATTATTGGAAATTGACGCATTAGGTGAGAGAGATTTAAGTCGCGGTATACGGGCCTGGGGATCTCCTAAAATGTGGATGTGGATTAATGCCGAGTTTTCTCAAGAAGAAGCTTTTAATATAACCAAACTATCAGTTGAAGATGGAGATATTGATGCCGGATACTTCTATACTGATTCAGTTAATGAACCACTGGTAAAGTCCGACATTGATGTAGAATTTAATAATGGAATTCCTTCTAGTTTTTCCATGACCTTATTAGATAAGAAAGGTTCTGAATATTCCATTGAAGGAGAAGTAGTTAGATTTGGAATGATTCCTGTTGATGAGAAGATGATTCTTATAGAAACCCTTTCTAAATACAATTGGGATGAAAAGGAAGGATATGGTATTGCTGAGTTTTTAATTCCTAAAACGGTATAAACCTGGAAATACTCTAATTATTTTATTATTTTTAAATTTATTTTTTAATTTTTAATAATAAAATTTTTTAAAGAATAAATTATAAATCCAGATTAGGCCCATTAGTTCTCAGCCAATCTTTTCTTGATTGATAGTCCGGCATAACAGATTCCACAATTTCCCAAAAGTGTTTATTGTGTTTAATTTCTATTAAATGGGCCAGTTCATGGACTATCACATAATCAATTATATTCATGGGGGCCATAATTAATCTCCAGTTAAAATTCAAGTGTTTATCTGAAGTAGAACCCCAGTGATTATCCAGTTCCATAATCCTTATAGGATCTGTTGAAACTCCTAATTGGGCTCGGAAGTAATCTATTCTCTGTTGGATATGTTGTTGGGATTTATCTTTATAGAATTTAATAAAATATTCTCTGGCTTGGTCCTGATAATCTCTATCCAGATGAAAACGGCCTTGTCTGAGACTAAGGGGCTGTTTTAGATTTTTTTTAATCTTTAATTTATAGGACTTCCCCAAATACAAAAATCCTTCGCCATTTTTTATTTCCCTTTTAACATTAGATTCCGGTTTCAATTTTGATATCGATTTATAAATTATATGCTTTTTATTATCAATAAACTGGTTTAATTCGTTAATGGTAATTTCTTGAGGCGCCAGGACATTAATTGCTCCACTGGGTTCCACAGAAATATTCATAGTCTCTCTTTTTTCTCTTTGAAGATTGAAATAAATATCCCCACATTTCATTTTAATCATTGCAAATCACTCTAAGTTTTAGTTATTTGATAAATTTATTATCGTTAAATATTTTTTTATAAGTAAGCAGAGTATCAATTATACTTTATCTTCATATTTTAATCTTTGTGGATATTTCAGGATTAATGATCACGAATACAAATAAATGATATTATTTGACGATTACTTAATTAGATATTATCTTTTTTAAAATAAGAAAACTATTCCTTAATATGTTTAAAAAAAATTATGAAGCGATAATCTTTAACATAAAATAAAAACAGATATTATTATATTGAGTGGTAAAATGTCAAAAATCAAAGGAACTAACAGAAGAACTAGACAAAAGAAACGTTATAGGAAAGCTGGAAGTAAAAGAGGAAGGGGAGTTAGACACTAAGGTGATAATATCAACCTTTAAATATACATTTTCTCTAAAAAAACTCCTCTTATTTGTTTTTGAGATTATTTGATAATAATAAATATCGATTTAATAAAAAAGAATTAATAATAAGAATTATATTTTTTCATAGATTAAATTTTGCTTTTTTAAAAAAATAAAAAATAAATTAATATTTTTATTCTAATATTTTTTATTTCTAATCAGCAAGGGCACAACAACAAAAACCAGCTATTAAAATAACCAGAAGGGCCCAACCCACAGGATTAGTAAACAAGAATAACACAAATCCAACTACTAAAGCTAAAAAGGCCGGAATTAAGAATAGTGCAATAATGAGTACAGCAATAATCAAGACTATTACTCCAATGGTAAATGCCCCTAATTCGGCAAGAGTATCTATAATTTTCAAGCATCACACCTCCCTTTTCATAAATAAGTATTATATGTTTTAATCATATAATAATTGTTATGTCCTTAATTAAAATAGTCCGAAAAAAGTTCTTAAGGGGCCATATAATTTGCCATGGACTTCCTGAGCGTTCATTTAAAATAAAAGGTCATCAATTTCCAGTTTGTGCTCGGTGCACGGGCATATATATGGGAAGTTTCTCAGTGATATGTCTGGTAGTGATTTTTAACCCGGTTTTCAATCCATTACTTTTGGTAATAGGTTTTTTAATGATAATACCTACCTTTATAGATGGGCTTACTCAATACCTCAATCATAGGGAGAGTAATAATAATTTAAGGTTCATAACTGGTTTAATTGGCGGGATAGGTATGGCCATTGTTATTACAAGTTTACGGTTCATTCCAGGATTATTAGGAATACCAACTTAAATTAAATATATTATACTTATTATATCTAGATCTCAAATTTGTATTATTGATTATAACTAATTATTAGATTAAAGCTTAAAGATTAAAACGTAAATTCAGGTTATTAATTACAACTAATTAATAGATCAAATTTCAATTAATATTTTATAAAAAATTAATTAGATTAAAGTTTCATAATTCACAATTTATACAAATTAATTTCGATTGAAGTTGAAGTTGAAGTTGAAATTTAAATTTAAATTTAAAAAATAACTCACACTTACGTTTATAGGAGATGAATAAATGGATAAAAAACAGTATTTTGATGAAGCTATGGATTTTTTTAATGAAGAAGAATTCGAAGAAGCATTGGAATATTTTGAAAAACTCACTGAAGATAATCCCAACTGTCAGGATGCCTGGTTCATGAAGGCCGTGACCTTAATTAATTTAGAAGAAGATGAAATGGCCCTTCAATCAATAGAAAAAGCTATCGAGCTAGAACCAGAAGACACTGAAGCTTGGGCTAAGAAGGCCTGGATTTTACTATTATTAAATGAATTTAGAGATGGATTACAGGCTGCTGAGAAGGTTTTGGAATTAGAAAATAATTTTTCGGATGGTTTATATCTTAAGGGAAGGTTTTTACTTAATATGGGATTATATTCAGAATCACTATATTACTTTGAAAAATATCCAGAAGATGAATTCCTATACCCTGACGCTCTCTTCCACCGAGGGGATGCATTATATAACCTGGCCAAATATCGTGACGCACTAAAATGCTTTGATGATGCCTTAAAACTTGAACCAAATAATCCTGAAGTTCTAAATTATAAAGGATTTGTCTTCATGAGGCTGGAAGATTATGATAATGCTCGGCAATGCTTTGAAAAAGCATTAATTTATAGCCCAGGGTTTATTTTACCTAACTTTAACATGGCTATTCTAGAGAAGGAATCCAAGAATTTTGAAGAAGCCTTAAATTTCTTTGAAAAAGTTTTAAAAGTAGACTCAGAATATTATGAGGCCTATTATCAAATGGGGATTATTCTTCAGCGAATAAACAAACCAAAAGAATCACAAGAAGCTTATCAACAATTTGTAGAAATTGTAGAAAAGAATGACATCAGCGACAGCAAATTGATTGCCCGCCGAGTAAAAGAATATATTTCTAATATTAAGAAGAATAAAGGGCCAGTTAAATTAAAACCCCGCAAAAAATCGGTGCACTGGCAATGGGTAGCCAAACCCGAAAATTTCCTGGATGAAGATGGTATCGAAAAAGAATCTTTAGAACCACGAGAAACTTTGGAATCCGGGGGATGGTGGACTTCTCATAAAGATACCCGTTTTGGAGATTTAATCCTCCTATACCGGGCCGGTAAAAAAGAAGGAGTCACCTATCAAGATTTAAAATATCTTTTAATGGCCACTAGCCATGCTTATTCCATTGAAGATGATGAATATGCCTTCGAACATGGATTAACCTATGGTTGTGAGTATAAACCTTTATTTAAGTTTGAAAATTCTATTAGTTTAAATGAAATGAAAAATGAGGAGTATTTAGAGGGATGGAATGCTCTAACTTCAAATTTCAATCGTTTAACCTATAAAACTGATCAAAGGCATTGGGAGCATTTAATGAGATTATTCAAAGAAAGAAACCCTGATTTTGATTTAGATAATCTTCAAATTCAGGAAACGATTGATGATCTTAAGAAACAATACGATTTAGTGGAAGCATTATATGAAAACATCAATATTCTGGAAAAGTTAGGATATAATCTAGAAACAATTGACCGACAGGTTGTTTGTAAGGGTGTTGGTGGAAGAATTGATATTTTAACTAAAGAGAATGAAACCGGTGATTTTGTTCTGACTCAATTAAAAAATAGTAGAGCTTCTAAAGCCACTTTTAATCAAATCTCAGAATATATGGGATGGGCCAGGGACCGTTTATCCACTGGTGAGAAAGTTAAAGGCCTGGTTATCAGTAATGGATATGATGATGAATTTAAATCAGGCATTGATGGTGATTCTAATATTGAATATATTGATTTAAGTGATGTTTTAGGTGAATTAGTATTGAATTAAATTGTTTTGTTATAGAAAAATATGGGTATATTTAAAATATTAATGGCCATGAAACAGACTTATGATATAGTTTTGGAGGGAAATTATGGTAAAAATAAACACCAACTTCAATAAATGTCCCTACTGTGGGACCCAGAATAGGCCTTTATCCACTTACTGCTCTCAATGTAGTAGAGAATTATCCCCCCACTATAAAAAAGTGCAGACAGCCAAAAAAATATTTAAAGGATATAAAATT
>JAHFBZ010000020.1:0-4049 GCA_023249725.1 Methanobacteriaceae archaeon | reverse complement strand
CTGCAGTTTCCAAAAAGTACCGGGAAAAGACCATGCAAAAAGTAATTGGTAAAACTTATGGATTTAATATGAACCAGAACATGGGAAACTTTTCACCGAAAAAATCAGGTGATTTTGGATATCTTCTCTGTGACAAGTGTCCGGTGTATTATAAATTAGATCATCACCTGGGCCCGGAAGATTCACGAATATGTGGTTGTGGTGGTAATTTAGTTTACTCTAATAAACCTCGTTATGATGATTAATTTCTATAATTTTTATTAAAATATTTTTTTAAATCTTTTAGTATGACTCGAAAGATGAAGAAGAAAAAGAGCGGAAAATAAAAAAATAATTAAGTGATAATAACCTTTTCAGCGTTTTTGAGATAATAAACAATTAAAAGATCATTATATTTTGATAAATAAATATTTAAGATTATTTTTTTAAAAAAGATGAGAAAATATTAAAAAATTAAATAACCTTGAAAGCACTGTCCAGTAATCGGGTAGTGTTATGCATAACATCTGCTTTTCCAAGCCATTCTGGAATCTCATAAACAATTAAAGGAGTTCCAGTGGCCACTATAGGGTCATCCACTCTCTCAATGGAGGTACTGTCTGCTTTTTTGCTTAAATCCCGGGTACAGAAATTGAAATCTGTTAAAATATAACGCATTGATTGGGCTATCTCCATGGATTTGGTATCCATACTGGGAGTAGCAAAGTAATAGCCTTCACCATAGCCCTCTTCATGGTCATGGCAAATTATTACCAGACTGTATTTTGATTTTTTAATATCCGGGATTACATACTTGGCCACGAGGTATTCACCATTGTTACGACCAGTATAGAAGTTTTCTGGATAGGCAGTAACATTTATTTTGTAATTAACAATTTCCACGTTGTGATTTTTAGTGTATGATTTTACAACTTGCGGCACGATATTTTTAGCTGATACTTCTCGAGGATGCATTCCAGTTACCACCGCTATTTTTTTGGTGGAATTGCTGGAATTTGAATAAGTAATCTTAGTAACTACGCCTTTATTATCTGAGCCGATAATTTTTGTGGGTGGGCCTTGATGGGCATCCACATTAATTGTACCTTGTATCATTATAATTGATGTAATTAGTACTACCATTATAATGGTTATTTTATGTAGTGTCTCCATAATATCACATTAAATACATAATTAACTAATAATTAGTTGGAAATTAAAAATTGTAAGCTTAAAATAAGCATTAAAATCCTTAAAATAATTATTCATATTTACTTAACATACCATATATTCTTTTACATTTAATTCTCAGCAATAATTTCAAATAAAAATTATAAAATCGAATACATTTTTTAATGTAAAATTAGTAAAAATTTTAATATATAAAATTATCTAATTTAAAAATTTCATTAAAATATCAGATAAGTGACTTTTATTATTAATTAATATAGTAAATAAAACAAATTATTAATATAATAAAATTATTCATGGATTTTGAAATAAAAATTCGAGGGGGATTTCTATGGTTGATAAAAAAACCAATGAACAGCTTCTTTTTGAAATTGCAGGACTTAAAAAAAGAATTTTTGAGTTGGAAAAATTAGAAACTGATGGTGAAAAGATAAAAAAAGACCTTGAAAAATCTCGTGATTTTTTTATAAATTTATTTGAAGAGTTTCCAGCACTTATATGGCGTGCAAACACCGACGGTAAATGTGATTATTTTAATAAAAATTGGCTTGCATTCACTGGTAGAACCATTGAAGAAGAATTTGGAGATGGGTGGACTAAAGGAGTTCATAAAGATGATTTTGATCGGTGCCTTGATATTTATCTCACTTCTTTTAAGGCCAGGAAGCAATTTGAAATGGAATATAGATTACTTCATAATACTGGAGAATATCGTTGGATTTTAGATTTAGGAATGCCATTTTATGACCTTGATGGTGATTTTGCAGGTTACATAGGTTCATGTTATGACATTACTAAAAAGAAAGAACTACTTAAACAATTAGAAAAGTCATTAGAAGAAAAGGACTTGCTTCTCAAGGAGATTCATCACCGTGCTAAAAATAATTTAATGATAATATCTAGCCTTTTGAATATTCAGTCGACATATATAAAAGATAAGGAATCCCAGGAAATTTTTAAGGAAAGCCAAAACCGGGCACGGTCAATGGCTATTATTCATGAAAGACTTTATCAATCGGTAAATTTAAAAAAAATAGATTTTTCAGATTATATTCGCACACTGAGCAGCGAATTATTCCATGCTTATGTAGATGATTCAGCCCGAATTAGGCTGGAAATAAATCTGGACGCAATATTTCTAGATATAAACCTGGCTATACCCTTAGGCCTTATTATCAATGAACTCATAACCAACAGCTTGAAACATGGATTTCCTGAAGGTAGGAGTGGAAAGATTACCATTAATTTCCATGAAAAAGAGAATTTATATGAATTAATTGTGGAAGACAATGGTATAGGTTTTCCAGAAAAATTGGACTTCCAGAATACACCATCACTGGGTTTACAAATTGTAAACAGTTTAGCTGATCAAATTGATGGTGAAATTTATTTAGATCGAAGTCAGGGAACAGTATTTACCATTACTTTCAAGAAAAGTAAATATGTTTAAAAATGACCCGGATTATCAAAAACTTTTAAAATCGTCTTTTTATAAAAATTTAACATAAATTTATCATGGATATTAATAATAATAATAATAATAATAATTTTTATTAAGTTTGGTCGGGGGATGATGCACGTCAACAATCAGGATTCAAATCAAGTATATAAATTTATTTTTGAAAGTAGTTTAGATGCTATTTTATTAACTGCTCCAGATGGCTCTATTTTAGGTGCAAATCCTGTAGCGGAGACACTTTTTGAATATTCACAAGAGGAATTATGTAAACTTGGTAGATCTGGATTAGTCGATATCAAAGATCCCCAATTACCCATTCTTTTAGAAGAAAGACGGCTTAATGGTAAGGCAAAAGGTGAGCTGACTTTTATACGCAAGAGCGGAGAAAGATTTTCCGGTTTAATTTTTTCCCATATTTTTCAGGATGAAAATGGCTATGAAAGAACCATTATGATTATCAGGGATCTAACTGAGACCAAAAAAACTGAAAAAGCATTTAAAGATTCAGAAACATATTATAGGGTAATTTTTGATAATGCAGGGGATGGGATACTCTTAATGAATGGAGAACATTTCATTGAATGTAATGAAAAAGCTCTGGAGATTTATGGTGCAACCAGGAATCAAATAATAGGACAAACACCCACGAAATTTTCCCCGAAAATGCAAGGTCCTGGATTAAAATCGGAAGATATGGGAAGAAAATTTATTAAACATGCATTGCAGGGTCATCCTCAGAACTTTGAATGGAAACATATGCGGCTGGAAGGGACTCCTTTTTTTGCAGAAGTAACCTTAAACCGGCTGAAAATAGAAGATGAATATTTGATTCAGGCCATGGTTAGGGATGTTACTCTAAGAAAAGAGACCGAGGATTTATTAAAGAAATCTGAGCACCGTTATAAAATGGTGGGTCAGTTAATATCTGATTTTGCATATTCTTGTGTACATAACTTAGATGGAATTTATGAAATAGATTGGATAACAGATTCTTTTTATCATATAAGTGGTTTCAATGAGAATGAAATCAAATTAAAACAATGCTGGGTATTCACAGTTCATCCCGAAGACGAAAAAATTGCCCACAACCAATTGAAAGAACTAAAAGCGGGATCAACAAATGTGAGCATTTTCAGGATCAAAAATATTAATGGTGAAGTTCGATGGATTAAAAACCATGTTAAATGTGTTGAAGATAATCATTCTGATAATTTACGTATCTATGGTGCTGCTCAGGATATTACTCAACTTAAACAAAGAGAAGAAACCATTGAAAAGTCACTTCGTGAGAAGGAAGTCCTTCTTCAGGAAATCCATCACCGGGTTAAGAATAATATGCAAATTATTTCCAGCTTGCTTAACCTGCAGTCCCATAATGTTAGTGATGAAGCTGCTAATATTCTGGATCAGAGCAAAAATA
>JAHFBZ010000019.1 GCA_023249725.1 Methanobacteriaceae archaeon | reverse complement strand
GCCTGAATGTTAATATTAATTTTGTAATTTTTACACATCAAGTGATGTTTGAATAATATCATAGTTATCCATAACTTATGATTAACTATATCTATTTATTTAAATATTATAAATCCTTTTCTTTTTAGCCCATTATTGTGTAAAAATTAATACCACCCATAATAGTTTAGAAAATAAAATAAAAAAAAATTAAAAGATTTAATTAATTCATAGTTAATTTTCATGGGGATAGGAGCCCAGTAGCTTTAAAAAAGGAGCATTATTTTTAATAGTACCTAGAATATCTTTAACTATCAAATCATCACGGTGGCCTTCAAAGTCTATGAAAAAAAAGTACTTTCCCAGGCCCTTTTTAGATGGACGGGACTCAATTTTAGTTAAGTTAATTTTTTTCCCTGCAAAATAGCCTAAAATTTCATATAATCCCCCAGGCCTATCTTCATATAATGAAAACACGATAGATGTTTTGTCATTACCAGTAGGCTTTGATTTATTTTTCCCCAAAACTATGAACCGGGTCCGGTTGTTCTCAAAGTCCTGAATATCTGATTTAATGATATCCAGATCATATAATTCCGCAGCCCTATAGTTTCCAATGGAAGCGGCATTTTTCTTACCCTTAATAAATTTGGCCGCTGCCGCTGTGCTGGAAGTGGAATGAGTGATTATACCAAGTTTTTCTAAAAATATTCTGCATTGGGCTAATGGTTGGGCGTGGGAATATACAGAATCTATTTCATCCAATTTAACTCCTTTATTAACCATTAAATTGTGACTTATAGGTAGAATTATTTCTTTTTCAATAATTAAATCGTAATCTTGAGCCAGAAGATCCAAAGTGACACCTACTGGGCCTTCAATTGAGTTTTCAATAGGCACCACACCTTTTTTTGCTCTGTCTGTTTTTACCGCTTCTAAAACTTCTATAATAGAATCAAATGCTACTAATTCCCCTTTTAATCTAGAAGCTGCTTCTTCCGTGAATGTTCCTGCCGGTCCAAAAAAGGCGATGAACGTATCTGGTTTATTTTCAGCACTGCTCTTGTTTAAGGAATTATTATTATTATTATTATTATTATTATTAGAGTTTTTTAAAGTGTTTTGAGGTGACATATTAATATCCATCAATTTGATTTATAATTTCATGAAATTTAGAATATGTTATTTTATTTATTAGTATAATATGAATATATTCGTTTATTATATTGATATTATAGATATAATTTTTAATTGAATGTTCTTATTTTTTCTTTAATTTAAGAATTAAGGGGATTTAATAAAATAAAATAAAATAAATAATAATTTAAAAAGGATTTAATTAAGAATTTGGAAAGATAAGAATAAAAAGAATTTCTAATAATTAATAAATAAGAAAAATATTCCATAATAAAGAATATTAGTTTAGTAAAGGCCCCCATTAAGATAATTTTTTATTTTATCATTAGTTGCATTATATATTCTTCGAATAATCGCATTTCCATCCTTATATTCTATTAACATGGCCGAAACTCCCAGATCATGCAGATGCCTTACAAATTCCTCGGCCTCTTTTTTACTATCCACATTAATGGTAGTATCTTCCACCGCAGGTTCCCCATCATTTATTTGTTTAATTATGTCCATCATGGGATAAATAATAGATTCACCCAATCTTTGAGCTCTTTTTTGAAGTTCTTCTGGAGAATCCTCCATTTCATAGGCTTGGAAGCCTTCTCTTACAACTCTACTGAAAAAAAAGGCCCTTCCAAAGTCAAATGGGAAGTTAAATGCATATTTGATTTCCCTATCATGGGCCTGGGATGAGGTGTATTTTAAAGGTGGTATTTCCATAGAAGGGTGTTTCATTACTACCCCTTCCCTGTGTTCCAGGCCTATTTCTTTAATTAATTCTAATATTTTCTCTTGAGCATCATCTGCTGAGAATACACCAAATAGTCGGACAGCAGGTAAATTATATTGTTTTAAGAGTTTTCTTTTAGCATCAATAGATAATGGTTCATTGGATAATTTGTGACGGATGTCAAAAACTCTAAAGGCCAATTTACCAACTTCAGGATAATACTGTGAAACATAAGGGTTGTCAGTACCCACCATTTCTCCACATATTATTAGTTCTGGATTATCTGCAAAAAAATCATCCAAATTCATAAGTTCCTGGGCCTTTTTAGTGGTAAAAGGACATATATATCCTCCACGAGTGAGGGCCACAATTTTATTATGTTTAATGTCCTCATTAGCTTCATCGAATCCTTTTGAGTTACTTTCTGGATTTTTAGAGATATCTTGACATATATCACTGCAATTTATACTGGCAATACGGACATTATAGCCATTCATCTTCTCTTCCACAGCAATTAAATCCTGAAAATGATTTTTAAGGGAAGGCCCCAAAAGAAGAGTTCTTCTAATTTTAGGAAATCCTCTAATTACTTCAATTTCATCTGAGAGATAAATAACTGTACCAGATTCTAGTTCACCAGTTTCTTTTTTAAAAAGAAGTGTGGGAATGCCCATGGAAATGAAAAATTTCGTGTTTCCTTTTTTAATAGATTCTTCCAGCTTTTCTGATTTAATTCCAAGTATTTCTTGAATTTTTTTCTCCAGAAAATCTTCTACTTCAATTTGAGATTCCAGCTCACAAGATGGGCAAGAGTAAAAAAAATGGGTGAGGGTATTATTTCTCCTCCAATCAACCCTCATTTTAGAACTGCATTTAGGACAATTTACCTCGGGCAATTCAATTCCAGGTGATTTAAGTATTTTGGATTTAGAATCCTCAGATTTTTGCCCATTAGACTTATATTCCCTAGAAATTAGTTAACCCACTCCATTTCAACAATTAAATCCAGCAGATCTGTTTTTGTTATTAGGCCTACCGTATTTTTATTCTCATCTGCTACTGGAAATCCACTTATACCTTGATCAAGCATCATTTGTGCCACTTCAGGAATGGAGCTCGTCATAGAAACCATATGAATTCCTTGAGACATTACATCATCCACCAGAAGATTTCTGATTCTGGCAGATTTGTGTTTATCTGGAACAACTTTCCTAAAGGATATCATGGCTCGGGAAATATCTTTAGATGTTATTAATCCCACTAAATCTCCCTCTTCCATTACCAGGAGCCGACCCACTTTGGCATCCATCATGACCCTCCGGGCATGAACTAGCCTGTCAGAAGGAGACACCGTGATTAGATCCTCACTCATTAAATTCTGAACAGACTTGTTTTCATATGCTTTACCTCGGCAAGTGTCTATGAGATCGGATTTAGTAACCAGACCAATCACATCGCCATCATCCATTACTGGAATTCCACCAATATTATTTTCCAGCATTAAGTTGGCTGCATAGCCGATATCCGTTTCAGTTTCCACTGCAAATAACTCATTAGTCATTACCGTGGAAACATGAAAATGGGAAGGAGGTAGGTTTCCATATTTAGATGATCCCAGTTTATTGGCAATGTCTTTTTCGGTTATCATACCTACCATCTCTTTAACATTATCCTGGTTGGTATTGATAACTGCTAGCCGGGACATTTTGTTTTTTTTCATGACTCTGAGAGCATCACAAATGTTCTGGTCTTTATCTATGGAAACAATATCCTCGGACATTATATTTTTTACTCGCATTAAAATCCCCTTTCTTTTTAGGTTTCATTTATAAATTCTGCGATTTTCACTTATTTTCTACTGTATGGCTTTAATTATATCTGTTTTAGTGATGATACCAACTAGTTCATCATCGTCAACCACTGGAATTCCACTAATCTCACTTTCCATCATGACTTTAGCTGCTTCTGAAGCATCATCTGCTGAGCTTAATTTGACAACACGATCAGTCATAATATCCCCAGCAGTCATCATGGAAATCATACGAACATTTCTTTTTCCTTCTCCTTCAACAGGGCGAACAAAATATATTCTCTCCACATTAATCCCTTTTCCAGGATCTTCAATTTGGGCAAAAGAAATGTTTTCAGAGGTTATAATCCCCACCGGTTCATTATCTCTTATTACCACAACACGACCAATTTTATTTTCTTCCATTATGTTGATAACATGAGAAATGGCGTGATTTTCGTTTACCGTGACCACTTTAGAACTCATTAACTCTGAAATTCTCCATTTACCTCTGAATTTGTTTTCATAAACTTTCATGAGATCTGTTTTGGTTATAATACCAACTAATTCACCTTGATCAATAACCGGCAGTGAACCAATATCATTTTTTAACATTAAATCGACCGCTTCTTTTGAATTTAATCCTGGAGCTACAGTAATTAAATTATTATTCATTACTCTCCTTACAGCAATTTTGTCAATAGGCCTTCTTCTCCAGGCCGGTCCTTTTCCACTTAGTTTGTGAGTAATGTCCCTATCAGTTACTATCCCTATCGGATCTCCATCGCGGTCAACTACAACAATGCGACCAATTCCATTTTTGAGCATGAGGTTACGGGCATAAGCTACTTGTTCTGTATCTTGAATTACCACTACTTCCTCACTCATTATATCTTTTATTTTCATCAAATCACCTGCGGTATACTAAATAGAGGTTTAATAATTCTATGTATTTACCGTGTTTTTGATTCAAAATCATCTATATCCCTTATTTTTATGAAATACCAGATTAATTTAGAAATATGAAAAATATATGGACATTACTGTTTTATGACTTTTAATAAGTCTCTTTCAGTAATAATGCCCACTAACTCTCCATTTTTAATTACTGGTAATCCACCAATTCCTTCATTTTGCATCAATTCACATAAATCGCCTAAACGAGTCATTGGTGTGGTGCTTATGACTTCTTTTTCCATTATCTCCGTGATTTTTGAGTTAAGAATTTCCTCAGCACTATTGGAAGTCATATTGTTAAAGACTTTACTTTGGCCTAAAATTTCCAGAATATCTGTGGAAGTGATTATGCCTACCAGTTTCTCTTTTTCTGGGTGAGAAGTTCTTCTCTCTTCTCCCACCACAGGTATCCTTCTCAGTTTGTTTCTCACCATTATTTTAGATGCACTCTCAATGGGTGTTCCAGGAGAAGTAGTTATAACTTTTTTAGTCATATAGTCCTCTACCAACTCATCAGTTAGAACTCCAGATAATAAAAGAGCTAAATCTCTTTCAGAAACAATACCCACTATATTATCGTCAGAGTCAATAACTGGTAAAGCCCCCACCCCATATTCTAACATTTTTTCAACTGCAGTATTTAGGGAGTCTTTGTAGCTTAAATAATGGACATCACGTGTCATTATTTTTTTAACAGACTCGTTGATGGCTGCTAAAAAATTGTCGTGATATTTTTCTTCCAGGATTTTAAATTTGTCTCCCCCTCCCAGGAAGTCCAGTATATCCATAGAAGTTACGATACCCATAAGTTTCCCGGTTCCAGGATTTGTAATGGGTAATCTCCTGAATTTGTTTTTAACCATTATAACCGCAGCTTCTTTAATACTTGCGGTTTGTGGTATAGTGACCACTTCTTTTTTGGCGACGGTCATAATATCGCCTTCGTGTTCAAAATTTCTGCTTCCAAATTCTATGGGCCCACGGTCCATAGACTTTACGATGTTTATGGTGTCTTTTCTTCTCATCCATACACCTCTCTCGGAGATATGATTACTTATGTAATTTGAATGAAATTTATACAATTTTAGCCTATTTAACACACATTTAATCATTTATTTGATATTGGTGAAAATTAAAGAAATTTCTAAGAGTTTCTAAAGAATTTTTCCTCAATAATCATCCATTTTCAATTTCGACAGTTCTATTAAATTTACAGATAGTATAATACTAATTTTGATTTTTTTCATATCATCGTGAGTTAGATATTATTTTCAGTTTTAGAACACAATATTCTTGCCCGGCCAATTATAGAACATATTTGAACAAAAAGGCCATTTTTGCAATTTGAATTGAGAATCAATTTATATAAGACCTCAAAACGTCTTCTCTCGAAACAATACCTACTAGTTCAGATTCTTTGGCCCTTTCGGGTTCTTTTTTAATAAACATTGCATTTTCCACAACAGGCAAACGCCCAATGTCCTTTTGAACCATTAAATCTGCAGCTTTCTCCAAAGACATCTTTGATGTCCCTACTATGGGTGGAGTCTGCATAATTTTCTCTGCAGGAATATTTCGCTTCGCATCACCAGATCCCGTGCCAATTCGAGTATGACCCGACTTGATAAGATCTTTGCGAGTGACTATTCCAATTAACTTACCCTTCTTTAAAACAGGCAAGCCAGAAAAGCCAGATTCGCCCATTTTATTCCACAAAGTGGAAATAGAATCCTGGTAGTCACAGGTAATGACGTTTTCGGTTTTAATATCTCCCAAAGTTTTATGGGGAGCATTAATTCCATCCTTTAAAAAAACTAATAAAATATCAAACACGCTTAAAATTCCCAGTAATTTAGTACTATCACTGGATTCTACCACCGGGGCCTGAATTTCTTCAGAATTTATTAAATTTTGAGCAGCATGGATTAATTCCATTTCTGGAGTAAAAATAAGTTTGGGCCGCCCCATTATGCCCCTTGCTTCAATATTAGATTTAGTGGCAGAAATATTTTGCATATCCCCTCGGGTAATTAAACCTTTTAAGTGGCCTTCCTCAACCACAGAGATACAGCGGAAGTCCTCTTCCCGAAATATAGATCGCACTCTCGTAGCAGATGTGCTTACAGAAACTGTGACCGGATTAGAGGTCATTGCCTCTTCCACAATCAAGTTATTCACCTTCTAAATCCTCTTTACATTCCTCACATAAATACTTGCCATCTACTTCATCCAGATAATCTTCAAAGTTTCCACATGCTTCACAGGTGCCAGGAACGGGCCTATCACCAGTCGGGTAACCCACTTGATTTTCTGTAATGCGGGCATTTTCTACAAGAATTTCAGTAAGTTCTGGAGAAACAGCCATTACATCAGTAGATGTTAATATACCAACTAGCGCTCCACCATTAACCACTGGAAGGCGCCTAATACTATTTTTAGCCATTAAACGAGCTGCCTCATTTAATTCTCTCCCAGGTTCAATACTAATGAGATTCTTAGTCATTATTTGGCCAATAGTTATATCACTAGCTTTCAAATTTTTGGAAACTACTTTTCTAATGATATCGCTTTCAGTGATTAGTCCTTCAGGTTCAGAGTTACTTTTAACTACTAGACTACCCACTTTAATTTGATTCATAAGTATTGCTGCTTCGGTAACGCTGATTTTAGGGCCTACTGTTACCACTTTTGATGTCATGGCATCGTGTACGGTGACTTTAGTTTCCATTTCCATCTAAAAACCTCCTATTTGACTTCTAGAAGTTTATGTACTTGAGGTATGGTCAGTACATTTAGGTGTTCTCCTACCTTTTCAGACATGCTGAATAGTTTAGGAGTGTGTTGAACCCAATACTCTAGTGGGCTGGCCGGTTGAAGCACCATAACAATCCGAGAAGGATCAGAAATATTTTCTTTTATGGTTTTTGCAACATGTCCTAAAGTTTCCACTTTTGTCGAGGGCAACATTACCACTTTACAATATATCTTTACCCTTCTTGATATTAATATGTTTAGGGATTCTATCTCCCGTCCTATAAGATCGTCCTTAGTGTTACTAGAAAAATGTTCGGGGAGTTTTATATCCACCGATGCATGAGTAATTAGATTTGCAATCTTTTCAACTTCTTTAGGGAGCGAACCATTGGTTTCTAAGAGAGATTTGAATTTATTTTTTTGATATTTTTGCAAAAAAGTTTTTATAAAATCTGCTTGAAGTAGTGGTTCGCCACCAGTAAATGAAATTGAGTGGAAATCAGGAGTTAAAATACTTTCAATAGTTTTAAAAAGTTCTTCCACCGTTTTATTCGTGCCGGCCGTACTTTTTCTGCTTTCTGGAGTATCACAGTAATTGCAATTCAAATTACATCCTGAGAAACGAACAAAAATTTGTCTTCTGCCAATTAAAAGGCCTTCTCCTTGAATACTGGAAAAAACTTCTATTATAGGTGCTTTCATAAAAATCCTTGAGCTTTTTTAGTTTTATAAATTTTAGTTTTATTAATAGATGATTTTAATTGTGATTGTATTGGAATTGTAATAGGATTGTTGTGTTTTTTATCTTTTAACAGATATTATTTGCTTATTTTGAATATAATCACCATATTATCAAAAATTTTAAAAAAATAAGAACATTAGTCACTCTTAGTGAAAAAAGCACCTTGCCCAATACCTTCATTGATACATATTTCCACACTGGAAATTTTGGCTCCTTTTTCCTTTAATTTATCAAATACCTTCTCAGCAAAGTATTCTGCCAGATCTTCGGCCGAAGTGGATTTCAAGTCAAGTAATAAACAATCTTCTTCTGGCAATTTATACTCTTTTCCCTGAATAACAAATTCTACTGAACTTTCAGTAGATTTAAAGTTAATTAGATTGTTTTGTAGAGGAATCAATACTTTATGATCTAATGTGGAAGATATATCCCTTACTACTCCTTTAATTTCCTTAAAATCAGCTACAAAGCCAAATTTTCCACTACGTTCTCCTTCTACTTGCACATCTACGATATATGAGTGGCCATGTATACATCCACAGGATTCATGCTCGGGAATCATGTGTGCTGCAGAGAATCTTAAATTAGCGTGAATACCATTAATAACAATTTTCATGATTTAACCTTTAATTAACCTTTAGTCTTAATTTAAATAACATTAATAAGATAAAAATATTTTTAATGCGTTGAATTTCATTAATGAATTTTCTATAAAAATAAATTAAATAGAGAATTGTATTTATTTTAACTATCTTAATTTAATTAAGTATGGGTTATTGATTTATTTCAAAATAAAATAAAAACATCCATAATTATAAATAACTAGTGGATGGCTATAAAAATAAGTTAAAAAGCACGTGTTTTCGATATATCTCTTTCAATTGACTCTATTTCTTCAATATAGGCTTCAGAAATATTATTAATAAACAAAAATAAATCCTTTCGGCCAATATTTCCTGTTTCTAAAATACCTATGGTTTCAACATCTTCAGGAGTTCCTTCACTAATTATATTGATTCCCAAGTGAATTTTCATGCTGGTTGCAGATATAGTAGCTATTGAAACTGTTAATTTTCCATTTCTCACAAACAGGTCATCACCACTACGAGTACATTGAACTCCCCACCGGGCCAGCTCATCTTTTAATATCATGACCAAAATCCTCTGGCGATGATAACAAAGTTTGATATTAGTAGGCTGACAATCAAAATGTTCTACAATGAAATGGATCATTTCCTTTGATTTAATTTCTAAACCAACATCTTCCACATCAATAATTTTTGATGGTTCAATTTCCATGGATCCTATCCAGGAAACTATACTGGAACCTTTTATTCCGATTTGGTCTAGGGCCCATAAAGGTTGTATCTGGCTCCCATCATAACATGTGTTTTCTTCAACAAAGTGATTAATCATTTTCATAGAAATCTTCCATTTCATAATAATTATTGAATGTTAAATTGATTATATAATTGCAAATTCAGAGGCCAGTTAAGAGATAAAAATTATTTATTCAAAATCTTATTATACGAATAATTATCTTTTGACTTAGATAAATTAATTTTTGTTCTTTAATATAGGTTTATGAATCGAGCTTTAAAATATGAGCTAACATATTAATAGTTTATTTAACCACTTAATTAAATATGAGAGCCAGAACCCGAGATTTCATATATACCACGGATGATTTGTTTTTTGCAACTACCTCTTACCTACATCCTGAAGACCGGATTCTGGCATTTTTACGTTACATTCCGGATCCGGAAGGTGAACGAATTAAAAATGGTAAAACATACACTAAAGTTGGTTCCAAAGAAGCTTACAGCTTTTTAAAAGAAAATTATCCTTATTATTTATATGATTGCAATAATACAAATGTCCAGATGATGGGTGTACCTTTAAATAAGATTAAAGAAATTTTAAGGCCTAATGAAAGATTAAAAGAAATTAGGGACCATTATATTAATATTGGAATGAAAGATGATAAATTTAATGAAAATCATCTTCTAAAAAAGGTTATTAAAGTTGCAGACACATTCCATGAAGGTGCAGATATACCCTATGAAAACATGGGAATATCCGGATCAATATTACCCGAATTATACGACTCTCAAAGTTCAGATATAGATTTTGTAATTTATGGTATGGCTAATCACCATCGAGCCATGAATTTATTCGGGAAAATTAAAGATACTACAGAAAACAAATCATTTAAAAGTATTGATGATAATTACTGGAGAAAAGTCTATGATAAACGAATAAGTGACTCCACATTAAGTTTTAAAGAATTCTGCTGGTATGAAAAAAGAAAAAGCAACAGAGGAGTCGTGGATGGAACTTTATTTGACATACTGGCCACCCGTGAATGGGAAGAGATTTCTGGAACCTGGGGAGACACTAGATATGAACCAATGGGTCAAATGACTGTAGAATGTACTGTATCAAATGCTTTAGCATCATTTGACAATCCAGCAGTTTATAAAGTCCATGATGTGAAAATAATTGAAATTAGATTTGATTCATTAGATAATAACCCAATTGACATAAATATTAGTGAAATAGCTTCCTTCACCCATACATACTCTGGCCAAGCCCTTGAAGGAGAACGGATTATGGCAAGAGGTAAGTTGGAAAAAGTTATAGGTAAAAAAGAAAGTTATAGGATTGTTGTAGGAACTACCAGAGAATCTTTAAACGAATTTATAAAACTTAAAGACAATCCATTAACATCTAATCCCTGAAGAAGTCATATCTTCAAGGTCATTCTCTTAAAATTTAAAAATACATTATTGTAATAGAGTTTTAATCCATCTAATTAATTAAAAATAGTAATAATAAAAAACTATATAAGTATTACAAATCCAATGAAATAATATTGTATTAACAATTTCGCTTTGAAAAATAATTTAATTTAAATAATCAATTTAATTGTAATAGATATAATAGATAATTAACTTAATAGAATTATATTAAATAATTAAATTATAACAATTGTAATATTAATTATCTTAATTATCTCGATGAATATCAATGTCCTGGAATATCCTGGAGGATTTTTATGAATAAAACACTTGTGAATATTGGATTGATTGGTTTTGGAACCATTGGATCCGGTGTAATAGAAATATTTAATCAAAATATTGATTTAATAGAAAAAAAAGTTGGTAAAGAAGTTAATCTTAAAAAAGTAGTTGATCTAGATATAAGCACCGATAGAGGAGTTGAAATCAGCTCTGAAAAACTTTCTACTGACGTTAATGACATTTTAGAAGATCCAGAAATATCTATTGTTATCGAGCTAATTGGAGGATATGAACCTGCCCGCAGTTTTATTCTTAAGGCCCTGGAAAATGGAAAACACGTAGTTACTGCCAATAAAGCACTTTTAGCAAAACACTGGGAAGAGATAACCGCGGTTTCTGAAAAAAATAATGTGAGAATTTCATTCGAGGCCAGTGTAGGTGGAGGAATACCTCTTTTACAACCATTAAATGAATCTCTGGCAGCTAATAACTTTGAAGGTATTTATGGAATAATAAATGGAACGGCTAATTATATACTCACCAAAATGAGTGAAGAAGGATTAGAATTTGATGATGTTCTTAAAGAAGCTCAAGAAAAAGGTTATGCAGAACAAGACCCTACTTTCGATATTGAGGGTCATGATACTGCTCAAAAGCTGATAATTTTAACCATACTGGGTTTTGGAACTTATGTTGCTCAGGAAAAGTTCCATGTAGAAGGAATAACAAAAATTACTCCTCAAGATATAGAATTTACTTCTAAAAAACTGAAATATGTTACTAAACTCCTGGGAATCACTAGAAAAGTGGGAGATGAATTAGAAGTAAGAGTCCACCCCACATTAATTCCCCAGGATCATCTATTGGCTTCAGTAAATGACGTTTTCAATGGAGTTTACATGATTGGAGACTCAGTAGGTCCAGTTATGATGTATGGACAAGGTGCGGGAATGATGCCCACTGCCAGTGCCATTGTAGGCGATTGTATTGACATAATCAGTAATCCTGAAAAAGAAATAACTTATGGTCCTCCCCAAAGTCAAGAAAAAGCTATTAAGAATATGGCTGAAGTGGTTTCTAAATATTATATACGTTTAAAAGCTCTTGATCAGCCAGGAGTACTTCATAAAATCTCTGGGATTTTAAGTAAATACCATATTAGTCTGGAATCTGTTAATCAAGAGAAAAATGAGGAAAATCAATCCATTCCCATATTTATGGTAACTCATAAAGCATCAGAAAAGAATATTATGGATGCCATCTCCCAAATAGATCAATTACCAGAAATAAAAGCCCCATGTATGTTAATCAGGATTTTAGAGGATTAAATTCTTTAAAATTATTTTTTTTAAATTATAGTAATACTAAAATAAAAAAAAATATAAACTTAATATATTAAAATAGAGATAATGGTAATTTATTAAATTAAGATACATAACCGATTAAAATGCAGTAAAAATAGAATAAATGGAAATAAGTGATAAAATGACAATTAAAGTCTCTTCAATAAATGAATATTTGTATTGTCCCCTGAAATTATATCTAAGGAATCATTTAGAGCTTGAAGAAATTGAAAATGAACAAACATTCGAAAATAAAAACTACAATAAGATTTTGAGCCAGCTAAATAATGATTTTAGAGATATCCTGCGGAGAAATTTGATGAATGTAAACAAAGATATGAGTGCTGCCCAAATTAGTGAGACACTTTTTAATGATGTTCCCTATCTATTGAAAAAATCTCTGGAAAATTATGAATTTACTGATGATAATGATAAAAATTTACTTTTTAATGAGTTAGAAAAAGATTTAAAAGTTGAAAATACCATTTTAGCATTGAAAATACACAGAATATTAATAAAAACAAAAAAAGACGCCAGACAAATAGTAGAAATGATTTTTCCTCCATCATTACAAAGCTATTTAATGAGAGATAAAAGCCTGGAAATATCTGGAAACATAGATAAAATTGAGATAGTAAATGGAAAATATTATCCCATAAGCAGAAAATTAAAAAATCCTCCCATCAGAGGCGTATGGGACTCAGATGCTCTAGAAATAGCTGCTTATGGATTATTAATAGAAAGAGAATTCGATACCGAAGTAATGGTTGGTTTTGTAGATTATGAGCGTTTAGGAGATAGAAGACCAGTAGTTATTGATTCAGATCTCAGAGAAGGGCTTTTTATAGTAATAGATGCTATTCGAGAAATAATAAATCTAGGAGATCTTCCTGAAGTAAATATAAATCCAAAAAAATGTGAAAAATGTAGTTATATGGAAATATGCAATCAAAATCTTGATTTTTCATGAAAATGGACCATTAAAACCTGAAAAAGTGTTTATGCTAAAATATAAAACTATTAAAAGTTATATATAATATCATAAGGTAGATAATAGGTGATAAAATGAAACAAGATGAACTCATTAAAAAATGCGAAGGAATGGAAGATTCAAGTGTTATGGGTGCTTGCAGAGTAATGCTGGAGCTAATGGACAAAGAAAAAGTCAAAATAGAAGACGAAAAAGGTCAGACTTATTTAGGAATGGCTGAAAACTTAAAACCAGCCGACGTATCAAAAGTGCTACAATTAGCATTAAGAGTGCGTGAAAGTGGAGATATAAAAGATCCTGAGCTGAAAAACGCAGCCAGCAGGATTATTAGAGCCATAGAAATGAGTTAACCTATAATAAAATAAAAATAAAATTTTAATTTATTTTCATTTATATAAGTATCAATTTAATAAGTATTAATTTTATTTTATAATGATTTTGAAATTAATAAATATTCTTTAGTAAATAACTCACTTTTCTAAAAATTTCTAAAACCTTTTTTTAGAGATTTTTTTAATATCAAAAATTGCAGTATCAGCCACTGCCATTACCGCCATCACTCCTGCCTGTATAGGATCTGTTACCACCAAATCTGCTTTTTCAGTAACACTGCCCGGCATACTAAGGCTAATTACCACTAAATCATGCTCATTTTTAACCTTTTCCACAGCATCCGTGATTTTTCCACCCATTAAGGATCCCGCCAAAACAAGAGCACCAACTCGGGGGAGCCTGCCAACAGCAAATACTGCTTCTGCAAGTTCCATTTCACCTACCAGAGGTATAGTATCAACACTAATCCGCTCGCCTCTGATATTATGACGATCAGCCTCACTAATAGCGCCCATGGCCACATGAGCCACTTGCGCACCACCCCCAATGATAATTATCCTTTTTCCATATATATCATCCAGAGATCTATGAACTTTAACTTCTAAAACGGGTTCTGAATCATTAATAGCACTAACTAATTTATCAACATCCCTAACATCCTCCAGTTCCATGTAAATAGAACCAGAACCATCTTTTTCTACAAATAAATGAGTATAAGTGATATTGATTCCATCTGAAGCAAACATGTCAGTGATTTGACTTAAAACTCCTGGCCGTTCAATAGTTTTTATAGTAATAGCAACTTTACTCATTAAATCTCTCCAAAAACATGATAAACTGTAATTAAAATAAGTATGGTATTTTTAGATAATAAATTTATAGATTGATTATTATTATATTATTATTAAGATAAAATTTTTTTGAATTTTAATTTATTTGTAAGATAGCCTTAAAAATGAATTTTTTCTGGATTTAAATATTAATAAATACCTAATATCCCGATATTTACCCAAATGCCCATAATTTCAATTTTAACTATTATAATTGAATCAATAGATTTTTTAGTATATAGAAAAGAATCTTTAGTAGAAGAATATTTTGAAGAATATTTTCGCATAATGATATCTAAAGCCTTCTTTTTTTCAATATAATCATCTTCTAAAGTTGCAAATCCAAATCCAATAAGCGATTGGTATTTCATTCCCCAACTACAGTCATTTCAGAAGGTAAAATTTCATATTCAATTTCAAAACAAAACAAAAACGATTGTTTTCATTGATTATGTCAATTTTACGTCCTTCACGAGCAGAGTGAATGAAAATAAATCAGTTTTCATGGGCAAAGTTCTGGAATTATATATGTCCATTGATTATCGCAAAAAGCAATTCTACAATTTCGGAACTATTTAATATTGCATCAATAGTGAAAGAATCATTTATAGTCTTTTCAGCCCGTCTCATCTTTTTTTTCATTTGAATCCAGCTATTAATAATTAAATTAGTCAAATAATTATTTTTAATTAGTCAAGTAATGTAAAATAAGTATTATACCTTTAATTGTTCCTTAAGTCCTTTAAAAATTTTATATGAATTTAGAAATAGATTGAAAGTTATTAAAAACCAAGTAATAGAATCAAGAATAATAGGATAAATATTAAAAAATCAATATTATTCTAACTCAGATTTAATTTTATCCAATTTTATCTGTTCTTTTCTAAATAAACTGAGAAAATTATCTTCCCCCTTAACCGGAGTGATATTCAAACCCAAAGCCCTGTGTTCATCAATCCAATCCTCAGAAAAGATAGGTACATCTATTTTAATAGGTTCAGAAGTGGGATTAACAACAATAAGGTTTCTGTAAGGGAAGTCCACCTCTACAATGTAACCGCCCGTACTGATTATATGATGAGGTCTAACCACAAATTTCATTTGATCACCTAAATTATAATTTAATATTTTAAGATTTTTGATAATATAATAGATTTTATATGAAATTCCTTTAACTCACATTTATTCCACATTATTACCTAGAAAAGGGCAATAACCAGCGATAGGACCCCTAAAAGTGAAAATCCAACTACAACGGGATAAAACTGCTTGAAAGTAAATATTGGGGCAAAAGCACTGAATATGGCCATGAATATAGGGAATATTAATGCTACAGCAATGTTTACCAGAATGCCCCAGCTCAAAATATCAGGAGGTAGTCCCAGGAAAAGAGCCGAAAATAAGGCCCCTAATGTGAACATGAGTAATCCACGAGTAATGTAAATATAAGATCTGTATTTAGAGGCATATTCCATATAAGGTCCTTCTATCACGTCAGCTTTAGTTTTAAGGATTGCAAATGGATATTCATTCAACAAAATCATGTATCCAATGAAGAATACAATAGCTCCTAGAACACCTGCTAAAGTGAATAAAATAGGTCCTTGAGTCTGCTGATAAGAAACTATGTCACTGAGGAAAATACTACCAGCCATACTGACTGGAACAAATATTGCTATGTAGATCGGGAAAGAACCAAAGGCAATCAATCTAAAAGCCCTCATGGCACTTAAATCTTCTAAAAATGATCTTTGCACATCAGGATGCTTGGCACCCTTGACAATGTCCGGAAAAGGCATACTTAGAGACATAATTGAACGAGATAAAGACCCCATGAAAACATAAATGACTTCTTCAATCTTTAAAATTCCTACAATAGCTGTAACAGTCGCTAATTCGTCTAAGAAATACAGTTCGGGCATTAATAATAATAATATAGAAAAAATTGATAGTAAACCAATTAAAGGCAGTGCATTGTAAAGTCGTGGCAGTGGGGAATTAGGAATTATGGTTTCTTTGAAAAAAAACTTCAAAGGAGCCATGAAGCCCGGGCTGGAAATCGGAGGTCCGATTCTCTGCTGAATTCTGGCGTGTACAAATTTTCTCTCAATTCCAGGAAGCCATAAACCCACGAAAATTGCCACGATTAAAGTTCCAATCACCGCTAATGAATATTTAATAAAAATTTCCATAAACTAATCTCCTAATTGAACTTTTTTAACCATGAACAAATATTTAACATTTAATTTTATTCGTTTTTGATTTAGTAAGAATTTCATTGTAAATCAATTGATTTAATATAATGAGTAATTAATTGATTTTAGATTTGAATTTGAGTTATCTTTATTGCTCGATCAGTGCAAGTGAAGCAAGGATCACACTGTACAATTGCTAATTGGGCATCACTAATATGATTACCAATACATGCTTGCTGCATAGCCCCAATATTTGTTATGGAAGGAGTACGAACTATAGAACCTCTTACCCTACCCTCTTCTAAGGCATATGAGTGTAAAAGCTTACCACGAGGCACTTCAATATAACTTTTAATGATACCCGTGTCCTGCATTTCCCAGCTACGGTCAGTTATAGGGCCTGAAGGAAGATTTTTAAGGGCTTGTCTAATGATTTTTATTGATTCCGGGATTTCTAGAACTCTCATTAGTAGATTGGACTTAACATCACCATCTTCCTGAGTAATAACATCAAATTCAAAGGGATCATAAATCTCCATGTCTCGACGAAGATCAAGGTCTACACCGGTAGATCTTAAAGTAGGACCTGTTGCAGCCAGCCTTAAAGCGTCTTTTTTGGTTAAAACCCCTACTCCAGTGATCCTGGACATTATCATAGGGTCTGAAACAAAACGGTCAGCGAATTCCGTGATTTTTTGCTCAATAAGATCCATGCCCTCACTTATTTTTTGTATCCTCATTAAATCCAGTTCGCAACGTGGTCTGACTCCTCCAATGATGGAAACACCGTATTGTACACGGTTTCCCCCAATCATCCTTAAAAGTTCCATAACCGTTTCTCTTATATAAAAAAGCCGCATGGCAAAGGTTTCATGACCTAAAACTTCGTTTCCATGAGCCAGATAAAGGAAATGGCTGTGTAATCTTTCCAGTTCCCCCATAATTATTCTTATATAGCTGGCCCTTTCAGGAATTTCAATACCCAGACCTTTTTCAGCCACCAGTACTGAATTCCATATGTGACTATTGGAACAAATTCCACAAATCTTTTCAGTTAAGCTATTGGCTTTTTCCACAGGCAGTCCTTCCATTATACGCTCAATACCCCTGTGATTTAGGCCTACGGTTATTTCTGCGTCTCGGACTATTTCGTCTTCCACAAACAGTCTAACCCTGTAAGGCTCAATGGCAGCCGAGTGGACAGTACCCATGGTAACTTCCGTCTCTATTACCTCTTGCCGTTTTGGTTTGTCATTTTCATCCATTATAACACCTGTAAATTTTTTGGGTGATTTATATAATTTTAATTTTTATATTTTTAATTCACTATTTGAATTGTGTCTTAAATTTTTTAACTTTTTTAAAATTGATTATATTTTTTTTCAATTTATTCAATACTTATTCTAAATTTATTTTGATTATTTTAGAATGTAAAAAATTTATTTTGCATCCAATAGTAAAGGTAATGCTGCTACCGCACCGGCCAAAAGGTCTTCCGGCCTTACAGCACAGCCGGGTACCTTGGCATCTACAGGAATAACCTGGTCAACTGGTCCAGCTATCTCTTCAGAGGGTATGTCTCCATGGATGTTTTTATAAACTCCACCCATTAAAGCACAGGCCCCTACAGCTATAACTGCTTTAGGTTCAGGTATTGCATCATATATCTCTTTTAAAGGTTTTTCATTGTGTTTGGTAACTGGACCAGTGACAATGAGAACATCTGCCTCCCGGGGGTTCCAGGTTAAGAAGATTTTATATTGCTCTGCATCGAATTTAGGAGAAAAAACAGCATTGACGATTTCTATATCGCAACCATTACATCCTCCAGTATATACTAGCATGGCATGAACAGCTCTGGCCCTTGAATACGATTTGAGGCTCATTTGATCACTCTCATAAATTTATAATTAATTATTGTTTTTTATAATATAATTAGGTTAAAATTTCAGATTAAATCTTTTTTTTCTTTAAAATACTTTTATCTGCTAAAAACTGAGATATAAAAGCAATTTTATCATCTGAAATCTTGAAAGGTTTATCCATTAACTGATTAATATCTGATTCTACAATTCCAACATCATTTGGATGGATAGTAGCTTTTTCACCAAATAACGCATATAATGGACAAAAATCGTGACAGTAATAACAGTGAACACATCTCTCACTGTTTAGAACTGGAATTTGAGTTTTAACAAGCCCTTCCATTAGTTCTACTGGCTCTTCCAGATTCTTCATCTCCACCGCTTCTGTTGGACAAGCATTACAACATCCACCACATCCAATACAAGCCACTTCAGCAACTTTATCTGTGGGTTGAACACGGCCTTCCAGGATTCGGCTTCTCATTTCCATGTCAGTAACCCGGTCTGAGGCAAAAGCTATCCTTTTAAAATTGGTATAAGCCCCTTCCAGGATTATCCTAATTAAATTTTTCATACTGATTCCTCAAACTCTCTTTCAAACATTACTGCTCTGGCAGGACAGGCATTAAAACAGGCCCCACAATATATACATTTATCTTCATCCACTACTAATCTTCCATCTTCTGTTTCAGATATGGCCTCTTCAGGACATATTTTTTCGCATAGATGGCATTGCATACACAATTTATCATTTATAAGTGTAAATCCGTCTTTGATGGATTTTTTACGCATGGTAGTTTTGGGTATAGCATCGACCGGACAGTGAATACCACATTTTTCACATAAAATACATTTGGCCTTATCCACATCAATGGTTCCTCTTTTAAGAGTAATGGCCTCTTTAGGACATATTTCAGCACAGATACCACAAGATATGCAGTCATCAGAAATGCTTCCATCCCAATTAACCTTTTTAAAACTCCGGACCTCATTAATATCACAGACCTTTACACATCGGCCACAAGATACACAGTATCCTTTTAGTCCCATCCCTGAGATTTCTGATGGTCTTAGTGTTCCCACTGGACAGACCGACATACAATCCATGCTTTCACATTCAGAGCAAATAGAAGGATCAAATCTTAGTTTTCCATCAATCATTCTCAAAGCATTATTTTCACAAACATCCGCACATAAACCACAGTTTAGGCAAGATATAATACTTCCCGTGATTTTTGAAGTTCCAGGCGATTCAATATTTTCAATATTTTCTCCATTTATATCTTCTGGCTTTTTAATGGAAACCTGGAAGTCTTTTATATAAATAGCACTGTTAGGGCACTCTTTTACACATTTAAGACACAAAGTACATTTTTCATTATCAATTGTGGTGTCTTTAATAGCATCTGCAGGACAGAGATCTTCACAGACTCTGCACTCAGTACAAACTCCACTTTGATCAACATCCACTATTATGGCTTCAGTAGGACAGTAATACTCACATCTACGACATAAAGTACATTTATCCAGTTCAGT
This sequence comes from Methanobacteriaceae archaeon, assembly GCA_023249725.1. Taxonomy (GTDB): domain Archaea; phylum Methanobacteriota; class Methanobacteria; order Methanobacteriales; family Methanobacteriaceae; genus UBA349. The sequence continues at coordinate 11,881 of JAHFBZ010000019.1, read as the reverse complement.
GACTACATTTACCCGTTCCATTCCATCATGTTCTGCAGATACTCTTTTAGGAGCCTGTATGGCCAGATTTAAAGATTCTAAAAATTGTAGCTGGCGATCCTCAATAATATCAAAGGCATCGACTCGGGCATCATGTGGACAAGCATCAACACAAATTCCACAACGAGCACATATACCTTTAGTAACACCATTTTCTATTTTTATGCTGTTAACAGGACAGGTGAATTCACAAACACCACAGGCATTGCATCGGGCCCGGTCTACAACATAACCACCATATTTATTTTTGAATATTGCCCGATTAGGACAAGCATCCGCACATGCCCCACAAGTTATGCAGCTAAAAGCCTTCCCATCAATCAGACGTATAGCTTCTGTGGGACATTCTTTTATGCATTCCCCTGAACCCTCGCACTTGTTAGTTGATAAAAACATGATAATTCCTTCTAGATCTATTTACCGCTATTATTATACAATATTATGCAATTTATTAATTAATTTCCTATTAAGTTATATCAACGATTATGATTTAAATTAATGATTCTGGTAATAATTGGTTTGATTAATGATTTTTTAATGATTTTAATAATAATGGTTTTACTTATGGTTTTTTTAACTATGTTTTTGTAGGTTGACGGCCGAAAACGATTTTTCCGGCAAATATTCCAATAATACACGCTACAAATCCGCTGGCTAAAGGTGAGTCAACATAATAAGGGAAAGGTCCCAATTGCCAAGCCATGTATAATGCAGCAATTATGACTACGATATATGAAGAATAAGGAAAGTGCATTTCACTTTCAGGATTATTTTTAATTCGTGATCCCAGTATAAATCCTAGCAGAAATCCGAATAATGTTGGGCCTAAATATAACATTTCCATTCTCCTTTTATGTTAAATTTCATTAAATAATTCTGATGATCATTTACCATCAGATTCACCATCAGCATCGTTGTTTTCATCTTCATGGTTAAATTGCATAAATGCTATCACAACTGCACTTAAACCAACCATAACCTTTAAACCAACCACTATATTCAAATAAGGGATAATTCCGGCGTGTATTGGATCTGGATAGTCAAATATGTTCTTGATGAAGGTAGGAACAATACTGTATAAGTCTACTCCCAGGTTGTATAAATAAAATCCAGAAAATATCAATCCTGCTAATCCCAGACCTACATAAATTAATGCACCAGCACTCTCCATAGCCGCCATGAAATTATGTGAAAAGTGGAAAGTGTTTTCTTTTAACCCGTAAACTACAGCACAGAAGATAAATGCTCCTGCAATCATAGCTCCTCCCTGAAATCCTCCTCCAGGTGTGATGTGTCCTCCAAGAATTGTTAAAACTCCCAAACACATTATGAGCATTGCAGCAGGGAATACAAATATTTTAAGTATGGTACTCATTTATTTGCCCCCCATTTCTACTTTTCCTCTTCCAAATATTAAAAGAGTTATAATTACTGCTGTAACAAGGATAAGTGCTTCTCCCAGAGTATCATATCCTCTCCAATCAAAGACTATATTAGTTACCATGTTAGGAGCTATTTCAGTACCAACCCAGAGATAAATTTGATTAATTCCCGGATTTAGAGCTTCTTTAAAGCCAACCATGGATTCTAATAAGGTTATACCAAATAATGCCAATGCAATAGATGCTATTAAATTTCTTATACCTTCAGACATGAGTCGTCCCCCAGTAGAATAAGGTTATGAGTACCCCAAGTGTCAGGATAACATAAAATTCCATACTTTTAAGAGAATCATTTTGTTCTCTTTTGAGGCGTGGTATTATTGGCATGGCTGTCACCATAATGAAGAAAAGAGCTAGTACAACTACCACCATTAAAATATCACTTATTCTTCGAAGCATAATCGCTGCAATAAGAACAGATGATATCAATGTTATTTCAGCAGCTAGAACAGCTGAAGCAGACATATTTGTAACTGGTTCCTGTTCTTTAGCTTTATCTTGAATTTGTTGTATCTTATCAATTATTAGATCATAAAGATTCATAAAATCCCCCTAAACGACCTATTATCAATTAAATTGTAGGTTTTTGTTAAACCATCAATAGAAGGGGTTGGCTGTTTCAAGCTTTTTAAAAGTTCCGACTCTAAAAGCTCTAATTCTAATTTAAGATTATTAAATTCTTTTCTTCCAACATATTCCTTCATTATACCAGCCCCTGAGCAAGTTGTGCTAGATTATCTGTGGCTAAGTGTGGGAAAAGACCCAATACCAAACAAATCACCAAAAATGCCACCATAGAAATGATGGTAGCCTTTGGGATTTTTTCATTTATGATTTCCAGATCTTTAGGGCGTGGTCTCAAATAAATAGTATAAAATACTTTAACAAATGTCATGAAAGTTATTATACTCAATAAAACCATCAGTATACCCAATTCAGGGAATCCTGCGCTTATAGATGCTTGAACAAGCTGAAGTTTACTTTGGAAAGCATTGAATGGTGGAACTCCAGCCATTGCAAAACCAGCGATTAAAACCAGTCCAGCCACCCATGGATTTTCAACCAAGAGACCACCTAATTTATTGGTGTCACTGATTCCTGTTTTATAAAGAATTGTTCCAAATCCAATGAAAAGGAAGGAGGTAATAATGGCCTCATTTACTGCCTGGAAAAGACCAGCAGTTATACCAAATGCAGTTCCCATACCCAGACCTAAACCAATATATCCGAGCTCCCCCACAGCCAAAAATCCGATGATACGTTTGAAATCAGTCTGCATGAGCGCCATAGTAATTCCCAACACCATGGCCAGTAATGAGAAGAATATTATGGCCCATTGGGTTAGAGGCAAGTAAGAGAAGATTCTAATAATGATAATTCCTAATGCTACGAAAGTAAATACAGAAAATGCTTGAAGCAGTGCTGCACCGTGCGGAAGTGCTTTACTGTAAACCGCCGATTTTATGGTATGGAATGGTGGCAGACCCGATCCATATAGCCATCCAAATAATATTAACCCACATGACATCAATAATAAAGGATTATATGGGTCTATTAAACCATGTTTAAGACTGTAAATAATATCAGTTATATTTACATTACCCGTTAATCCTAAAAGTAATGCAATACCCAGTAAAAGCATTGGCGCAGCAATACTTCCTAAAATCATATATTTTAGGGCGGTTTCATAATTTCTTTCTATCCCTGAACAAAGAATTATACCAACCTGGGCCAGAGCCGCTATTTCAAAGAATACATAAAGATTGAATATGTCGTCAGACAGGAGAATAGCCGTTATAGAAGCAGTTCCCATGAACATGAGAAATGTATAAACTCCAGAAACTCTTTTTGTTTCACTTAGAGAAGTGAAAATAGCGAAAAATGCTACAATCCCTAATATAAATATAAATAATTGCTGTGCACTGGCAAAGGCATAAGTAATTGCCGGGTGAAATAAATTCAGAGCACTATCCGTAATGGAAGTGGGAAGTCCCTGAGCTATGGTCGGATCATCAATTAAAGGAGCATAACCTCCAAAATAATGAATCCCGAAACTTGTCATTAAAGGAATTATGGGTAGAACTACTCCCACCATAATAGCCAGTGTTTTAATAGTTTTATCCTTACCATGTAATAAATTCAGTAACAAAGCGCATGCAATTGGCAATATAACCATTATCGGAATAAGAGGGTTCATTAAATATCATCCCCCCATATTTCAAACTGTGTTCCATATTGTGATAATTTTATTTTCATGATTTTTGAAGATTCATATGAATGTGAGGCATCATTTGAATTTAATCGTGAATTTGAAAGTGAATTTGAAAATTTTAAAGCCATAATTTTACTCTCCTGCCTTTCATTCAATCTTTCAATACCTTTGAGGCACTGAGGGTGCCGTGTTTTTTATAAAGAATTATGATAATACCCAACATAACCGCTAGGGTACTGGCCCCGATAACAATACTGGTAAGTACCATGGCAAAAGGTAGTGGATAAGCTGCATTTTGGGCAAACCAATCTCTAGCCATTCCGGGTAAGAAAATATAAACTATGCCCCCCGGTTTATAACCCATAGTAATTAAGAAAAGGTTCGCTCCTTCACCAATGAAAGATAATCCAATTATTTTTTTGATCAAATTATCCAGAAACAGAGCAGCATATAATCCAATAATTATAAGCGTCCCTGCAGTTAAAAACGATGCGAGTTGAACGTCAATGATCATTTTATTCCTCCATTCTCCTGGTTTTATAAGCTGCTAAAGCAAAAAATACGGGAACTATTGCAGAACCGACAATAGCTTGGGTAAGAGCCACATCAGGTGCAAGTAAATACTGGTAAAGGAAAGCTATGGCAGCACCAGGTATTCCAGTCAATATAGCTGCTTTTAGTAGGTCCCTTTGCATTAAAGCCAGCAAAGATCCTAAAACAGCCACTATCATCAAAATATATTCAATCATGGTTTTCCTCCCCATAATAGAAGGCATTAGCAATAGCATGTGCTGCAAAAGGTGACAATATTAAGTAAGCTGCTCCTAAAAGAGGATTATAAAGAGCGAAAAGGGCTAGAATACAACCCATATCTGCCACGCCCAATATATGTATTCTGGCGTAAACGACCTTATCCATATCATCCTTGAATCTTAAGATACCAATTGCCGATAAGAGGATTAATACTGATGCTAAGATTAAAAATATTGATCTGACTATTGTAAGAGCGTCCAACATTAAATCACCCCTCAAAACCTTGGCAAAGGCAATGGTTCCAACCGGACCTAATATAACCAGAGCTAATGCAATATCTCTACAAAATGCAATGCCATAAACTTCTTGAATTAATACTAAAAGTGTAGCCACAGCTATGCTCAAACCAGACACTCCTACCAGACCCATTCCTATGGTTTTTCTGGTAGCAATCCTTATTGATGCAATAGCAAAAATGGCCAGAGAAGCCATAAGAATATACTCAGAAATTAATAATATGTCCATTAAACATCCCTTTCCTGCAGCTTGATTATCGCTATAATTTTTTGATATTTTTTGGTTAATTTCAAACCATTTAACATTATTAATGATATTTAAGCTTTATTAATTTTTTATTAATTTAATTTTGCTTTAATTCTATTTTTATATCATAATTACTAATATCATAAGCCAAAATTGAATTTTAAGTTAGTTTTAATTAATCTAAACTTAAACTCAATGAAAATTATTCATTTACATAAATTACTCTAACATTCCTTTTATATAAGGTTCAAAAGGAATTACAGCATCTTTATCTCTTTTTACAATAGTGGCAACCTTTAATATTCTTTTTTCAGAATCAAGATCAATAGATAGTGTTCCGGGAGTAAGAGTAATGCTGTTAGCCAGAATAGTTTGAGAAATTGGTCTCACCAGAACAGTTTCTATCTCCATTATTTCTGGTTTCACATCTCCGTTTATAGTTCTTAAAGCAACATCAAGCTCTGCTTTAATTATTTCATAGATTAAAACAACGAAATAAGCTATTCCATAGAAAATTCTAGTGATAAACATCTTGATTTAACTCCTAAGTTTCTAATACCAGTTAATAAATTGATGATTCATCTATAACGATGATAATATAAACGACATATATAGATAATTAACATGATTATTTATGATAATATAAATGTTTCTATATTATTTTTATAGGGCTATAAAATCAATTTCACCAATTAATAAATGCCCTATTTGAATCAAATAAATAGTATAATCTAAAATTATAATTGCCTATTAAAAATAAAGTCCTTAGTTTAGTAATTAATAAAAAGCAATCATAAAATAAAGTTAAACACATAATAAGAAGCTCCTAAAATCCATAAAATAATTAAAGAAGTTCCAAAGCCTTTTTTAAGTCTTTTTGAATAGAAAGGTCGTAAAAACTCTACGCCCTGAGGAGTATAAGAATCTAAAATAACATGACTAATAAAGCCCAAGAAAAAAGCACCCATGACATTATACAAATTTGGGTGAGGAAATGGAGTTAATAAAACTCCTAAAACCCCTATAAATATAAACGGCAGCATAATATTTCTATTAATCGATAATGATCCTAATAATATTAAAATTACGGCTAGAATACCTTGTTCATTTTTGATTCCCATACCAAAGAAGAAAAAGTAAGATGAAAAAACTAAAACTGTTAAAATAATTGAAAGTAAAGATATGCCCAACAAAGAATGAGTGAAACCCCGGTGTTCTGATAAATAAAATATTAGGGCGAGTGTGATTAAAATTATACCCAGTAAATAAGGTAATTTAAAGATGTACAAAATTAAAGTTAGTATGGTTCCTATCACAAACAGTAGAGTAATGTTTTTTTTTTAACTTTGTGGTCAAAATCAGGAAATGATGCTGCAATTAAGGCCAGTGCCAGAGAAAAGACATTTGGAAAAAAAGGTAAAGTCAGTATAATGGCAAAAATGGCGTGTTTTTTATAAGATGACATTTAGCTACTTCCAAATATAAATTTTGAATTATTTATTCTATTATAATTTATTATTTATTGAAATTTGTTAAGGAATACGATGATTTCCAGTTTAATATCTTATAAATATGTCGAATGAATGATATTTGAATTCAATGCTATTTTTAGTTTATATTTAATTTTTATTATGATATCAACTTATGTAAGTCAACTAAATCTTATAAAAGCATTTATTAATAGTCCCTAGTTTATTTTACTATTTTAATTAATTAATCAATAATTTTAAAGTATTTTAAATAGGATTCCATCTGCATTAAAGATTTTTCAGTACTTCCAGGAGTTATCTGTCCATTTTCAGATACAACTTCACATGTTACTGCAGGTATGCCCCTAATATTGCATTCATCCTCCAGTGCTCCATTGTACATCTTACCTGCAGCATTATAACATATTAATTCAGAAGAAGTTCTTTTAGTAATAAATTGACCAATTTCAAAACTTTCACCGCAAGGGTTTTTAGTGCAGAAAACACTTTCCCTTCCAGGGTTGCTGCCAATCTTTGTGGAATGAAAATCCGCTACAGCATCCACTTCAAGCTCTTGAATTGATTTTAATAGATCATATGTTACCGATCCTTCATTTAAACCCGCCCTATTTAAATCAAGTCCATCCAACCAACGACTATTATTTCGGGTAGCCAAAGGGGCAGCGAAGGGAATTATATAAACGGTACCATTTAATTTGGAATTTCTTAACCTTTCAACAAGTTTTAACAATCCAATTTGAGGAGGAAGTTCATTACCATGTATTCCTGCAACCAACATTACCTTAAGATTACCATTCCCCAGTTTAACTAAAGGGGTACCTTTTTTTGCAATTTTAAGCAAAATTTTGCTACTGATGCCATAAGGAACATTATTTTTGATAACATCATTATCATCAATATCGCCCCTAGCTTGCGTGGATATTAAGCTTATTTTTCCACTTATATCCTCTTTAGTCTGTGCAAAAGCCATTCCATCACATCAAGATAATTCTACTGATAAACTTTATTTATTGATTCAACTATGCTTTTAATTCCAATAATATCTTATTTTTATTATTAATCTTCTGCAAATAGTATAAAAATAATTTCATAGATATAAATCTTCATAGTATGGTTAAATATCCATCTAAATAAATTTGAGCTTAAATCTTTAGTTAATTAAATAGATTATATATTAATTATTTATTATACAAATTCTATTATAATAATTGAAACTAAAGAACTTTAAAAAATTCTTTAATAACAAATAATTGATAAAATTATTCCAAATTTATATTTTAAATTAGATAATTAATAAAAACTTATTAGGTGATAAAATGGAAAAAGTTGTTCTCGCATTCAGTGGCGGCCTAGACACGTCCGTTTGCATCAAGTTACTGGAAGAAAAATACGATATGGAAGTTATTACTGCATGTGTAGATGTAGGGCAACCCCGAGAAGAAATTGAACGGTCCGCATCTGTGGCTAATGGTATGGGGAGTAGTAAACATTATACTATCGATGCACAGGAAGAATTTACCAATGATTTTATTTTTAAGGCTATAAAAGCCAATGCTATTTATGAAGGTTACCCCTTGAGTACTGCTCTAGCCAGACCATTAATCGCCATGAAAATTGTGGAATTGGCTAAAAAAGAAGGTGCAACTGCCATAGCTCATGGATGTACTGGTAAAGGAAATGATCAATTCCGTTTTGAGGCCATAATCCGTTCATTATCCGATTGTAAAGTTATTGCTCCCATTCGGGAACTAAATCTCACCAGAAGTGAAGAAGTAGAATATGCAAAATCTTGTGGTATTCCCCTGCCTTCAGAAAAGCTTTACAGTATTGATGAAAATCTATGGGGTCGGGCTATTGAAGGAGACGTTCTAGAAGACCCTATGGTAGAACCTCCTGAAGATGCTTTTAGCTGGACCAGATCCAGTGCAGATGCGCCAGAAGATGCTCAGATAATAGAAATAGAATTTGAAAAGGGAGTTCCCGTGGCCATTGACCAGGAAAAACTGGATGCACTGGAAATAATTAATAAATTTAATCAGATAGCAGGAATCCATGGAATCGGCCGAGTCGATATCATTGAGGATCGTATCATAGGGCTCAAAAGCAGAGAAATCTATGAAACACCTGGAGCTTTCTTGATATTAACTGCTCACAATGCATTAGAACAGATTACATTAACTCGAAGTGAATTAAAATTTGCAGAAACAATTAGCAGCACCTACTCCGAGTTAGTTTATAATGGAACCTGGCATGACCCACTAAGGGAAGATCTAGATCAAATGATTGACCATATGCAGCGCAGAGTTACTGGAATTGTTAAAATTAGATTACACAAAGGTGGTATGCGTATTGTAGGAAGATATTCACCTTTCAGCCTTTATCAGCAAGATATAGTGTCTTTTGAGGATAAAAGTATGGATCAGCGCGAAATGGTAGGTATGGTAAAAAACTATGCACTGCAAGCTGCTCTTTATAACAAGATATGTAAAGAAGAATAAATTTTAAATAATTAATTTAATTTAATTTAATTTTTCAAATTTTTTATATTCTAATGGATTTTTACTAAAACTCATAGATATTAAGTTTTAGCTGGTTTTAATTGATAATAGATTAATTTAACTTATATTGATATTAATTAATACTAATCACACACTCTACCCCATAGTTTATTAGTTAATTAGTTGATTTTATATTGATAGATTTAATTTATTAGAAAATAGAAAGTAATTAATATTTTTATGAAATAAATCTTTAATTAACTTTGATTTTAAATTAAGTTTAGATAATCTTTATATAATTTAATTAACTAATTAGAATTTATTAAACTCATAATTTAAAACACTAATGGAGTATTTATGATGGAAATCCTCGATATAATGACATTAATTGTTATAGGAACATTTATAATCGTTTTAGGATTATTTGGAATTAAAATGCTCCTTAAATTAGGAAGAGCCGGAATAACAATAATTTTCAATATGATTCTAGGAATTATATTTCTTTTTGTAGTAAATCTATTACCAATTGTTAAAATACCAATAAATCTATTGACTGTCCTGGTAGCTGGCTTTGGAGGAATAATTGGAGTTGGTGTTTTAGTTATAGCCAAATCAATGGGCCTTTATTGATTGAATTTATCATTATACCTTTATAAGAGTTATTGCACCAAAAAATCAAACCATATTAATTAAAAATCATGTTTCATAGCTTCACTTAAAAATTCAATCATTTTAGAAGCACTGAAATTATATCCCCATTTATTTTGAGCCAGTTCACCGGCCCGGCCATTAATAAAAGCCCCTAAGCAAGCTGAAACCCATGCAGAATGGCCTTGAGAATATAGTGCTGCAACTAACCCTGCCAAGCAATCTCCAGTTCCGCCCACCGTCATTCCTGGACTTCCAGTTTTATTCAATCTAAATTTCTTCCCATTAAATATCATGTCCAGTTTTCCTTTGAGTAAAATCGTTCCTTTAATTTGTTGAGAAATAGATTGGAAAGCAGATGTTTTTTCTTTAATATCAAAAAGAATAATGGGAGATTCTTCTTGGAAAAAAGCTTTAAATTCTCCCATGTGTGGAGTTATGATTAAATTCTCTTGATTTTTCACTAATTCTTTATCGACCAGTTTTAAGGCATCAGCATCCATTACCAGGGGTTTTTTAAGTTCCCCTAATTTTTTGGCCAGTGAATTTAAAGCTATTTTAGTCTCTTCTTTATCACCGGCGCCACAGCCCACCAATACACAGTCAACTTTTTTAGATAATTCCAAAACTGTCTCTAACATTTCTGGATTAATATAATCTCCAGGAAGGTTTTTTACAATTAAGTCAGGAGAATAAGATTTAATAGGTATAGCTGCACTATCAGGACATATTATAGTAACTAAATCTGCACCCGCGGCAAGTGCTGATAGGCCTGCTAGGGCAGGAGCCCCAGTGTATTCTTTACTACCACCCACAATCAGTAAGCGTCCATTAGCTCCTTTATGTGCATTGGAATCTCTTGATTTGAGCCTTAAAAGATCACCAGCACCTAAAAATATTTCTGCTTCTTTTGGAATCCCAATATCACAAACAATTAATTTTCCTATTTTCGAAGATGCAGATTCTGGTCCTTTGAGACCAGTTTTTGCCCGGTGAAAACTTACAGTATATTCTGCATCCACTGAAATATCATTTATCTCACCATTCAAAGGATTCATACCACTAGGAACATCTACAGAAACTACTGGTGAGTTAGATTTATTTATAAGATTTATAGAAGATCTAAAAGGTTCCCTAATAGCTCCTTTAATTCCAGTTCCTAAAATAGCATCTATCAAAATATTTTCATCACTGCCTAGCAATTCATAATCAATCTGAGAGGAATCAGAACAAATTTCAATCTCCAAATCAGATAAATAGGGTCTCATATTTTCCAGAACATTCCAATTTTGAATAGAGTCTTTAGAATTTATTTTTGAAGGATGAGTCAATAAGACGATTTTAACTTTAAATCCCATATTTAGAAGATGCCTAGCCGCTACAAAACCATCCCCTCCATTTCCACCAGATCCTGTAAAAATAATAACCTTGGCACTATTTATATTAGAATTTATCTTAGATATTTCATAGGCCAGGGCCCTGCCTGCATTTTCCATCAAACTAAGTCTAGGAATTCCTAAATATTCTGCATTAAAATCAACAACCATCATGTCCAAAGGATTCATAGTATCACTATTTATATAATTATAATAGAGAATATTTAATAATAACTGTAAATAAATAATAAATTTAGTAAATAGATAAAAAATAGATAAAATTAGTCGTTTTAAATTATTTATTATAGTCTGAAGTCCAATTTTATAGAATTAATAAAAAAGGCATGGAAAGACATATTTAATGAGGTGTTATAATTGGCCTCTTCACGTATACCAACAATACCCAAAACTGAGGATATCCAGGCAATACCCATTTCCATATTTTATTTTGCCATAATTGCTCTGGGAATTTTAATTATTTACGGATTTATTGGTTCTCTTTATATAATGGGCCTTGATCCTATAAATGCTATTTATTTTACAATTATAACCATTTCCACAGTGGGATACGGTGATATTCTCCCCCATACCGCAGTACAGAAACTCTTTGCAGTTAGCTTAGCTTTATCCGGCGTGGGACTTATTGCTTATGTTTTCAGCCTTAGCATATCGGTGGTAACCATGACGGTAGAAGATATTAGATCTGGCTCCAAAATACGGAAAAAAATGGCTTCCATGGAAAATCATTTCGTCTTATGTGGATATGGAAGAGTAGGGGCCGCAGTTTTTAAAGAATTAGAAGAAAGAAATCAAAAAACCATAATTATCGAAAAAAATCGAGATTTAGTGGAAAAAGAGCTTTGGGAAGACGCTAATATTC
>JAHFBZ010000018.1:4665-32527 GCA_023249725.1 Methanobacteriaceae archaeon | reverse complement strand
GAAATGGATGGTGTAAAGGCTATAGAAAAAATCAAAGAGAGTTATGATGTACCTGTGATTTATTTATCTGCTTATAATGATGAAAAAACTCAAGAAAGGGCCAAATATACTCTCCCCCACAGTTTTATTAGCAAACCTTTTGATCGTCATGAATTAAAATTTGCCATAGAACTGGCCTTAACCAAAAGCGATTTAGAAAAAAAGCTTAAGGACAGTGAAAAACGTTACCGTTTGCTGGCAGATAATTCAACGGACCTGATATCCATTCATGATAATCAAGGTTTAGTCCAGTATGTTTCACCGTCTTGTGAGTTTCTTTTAGGTTATAAACCTGCAGAAATCATTGGAAAAGATTGTGCTAAGGTAGTTCACCCAGAAGAACAGAAATTTGTTGAAGAATCTTTCTCTAAACTATCAAAAACCTACGACAGTCTTACTATTGAATTTAGAATCTTAAAAAAAGATGGAACTTATGTCTGGCTAGAAACAACCAGTAAAAAAATCATTGATAAAGATTCTGATTTGATCCAGATTATTGCCACCAGTAGAGACATCTCATTAAGAAAAAATGTTGAAGAAGAACTTAAAGAGTCTCTTGAAGAGAAAAAAATGCTTATTAGAGAAGTTAATCATCGAGTTAAAAACAATTTAATGGTTATTTCCAGTTTATTGAATTTACAATCAAGATACATTGATAATGAAGAAGCTAAGCAAATTTTAGAAGATAGTCAAAACAGAGCCCGTTCTATGGCCTTAGTTCATGAAAGACTTTATAAATCCTCTGATTTAAAAAATTTAAACTTTGGAGAATATGCTAGTTCAATTGCCACCGATCTCCTACGGGGACATCAAAACAAAAATAAAAGTATTAAATTAGAGCTCTCATTAGAAGATATACCTTTAGATGTCAATTTATCAATACCATTAGGCCTTATACTAAATGAATTGGTCGTCAATGCATTAAAACATGCTTTTCCAGAAGATACGATAGGCAACGTGCGGATAAAGCTAAGTGAAAACGAACATCAATTTGTAGTTCTTGAAGTTTCAGATAATGGAATGGGACTTCCTGAAAGCTTTGATATAAGTAATATTAACTCACTTGGTTTTGAGATAGTGAATACCTTGGTGCGTCAAATTGCTGGAAAATTAACTATCCAAAGCGAAAATGGAACTCAAATAAAAGTTGAATTTGGAATTTAATTAATTTTTAGAATAGATATTATTAAGAGATAGCTAGTATTAATTTGTTGCAATTTTCATTTTTCACGGGGTGTGGCCACACATCTCACGTTCTTTTCAGTTTTATTGCAAACTCTTGCCTTACATGAACTTTTTTGTTTATGCCAATCATGAGGAATACGATTTTCATGAGGGCATTTGTATGAATCATGACACATCACATAATCCTTTTTTAAACATTACGCCCATTTTATCTGATACCAATTATTTAATTAATAATATAACTAATTTCTTGACTAATTTTTACAATTAACATTTTATTATTGAGTTTTATAATTATTTATTAAACAAAATTATATTATGCGAAATAAATTTATAGATAATAAATCATAGGCCTAAAAAAATTTATTTTAAGCCTCGAGCGGGAATTGAACCCGCGGCCTCGGGATTACGAATCCCGCGCTCTACCTACTAAGCTATCGAGGCATTGAATCTTATTTTGTATTAGTTTTAAATATATATTAATTTACTGATATTTATCCAATATTAATGTTTATTAAATAAAAATAGAAATTATTTCTTTCACAACTGTTGTGAAAACCCAATTTTGGTTCATAAGTTTATTCTCGCTCAAAATTCATCCAAGTTTTGCTGTGAATATGAAAATTCATCCAGATTAAGTTTCATCCCATCTCTGGCTGCTAAAACACGAATTCCTGTTTCATCACTGATTCGACGGGCCTCCTCTTCAGGATTATTCATTATCATTTTCATTCCTAAATGAGTCATGATTGCCATTTTAGGTTTAACTTCTCCTATCAATTTAGCGAAATCATTGGCACACATATGGCCTCGAATTCTTTCATCATTGGGCCTAATAACACTTCCAATTAATATAACTGCACCATCATGATACTTATGTAATTTATTAAAGTATTCTGTATCTGAAGTGTAGGAAATAGTTAGATTTTCGTCTTGTATTCGGAAGCCCACACAAGTTGGATCTCCATGAACAGTTTTAGTGCCTCTAATTTTTAAATTATCCCATTTTATTAATTTATTTGCACCTAGAATAGACACATCTGGTTTATTAAGGTGATAAGATGAAATACATGGGCCCCATTCTTTATATCCTTCAATAACGCTCAGGCTACCTAAAACAACTCCTTTTTTTCGAGTCATTCCCTTAGTGAAGGCCTCAATTAAAACCTCTGCATCAGTGTAATGGTCCGTGTGTGAGTGAGAAACCATAATACCATTTAATTTAAGAGGATCTAATCCAAATTGGTAGCTCCTTACCAATGCTCCAGGCCCAGGGTCAATGTGGATATTTTTACCGTCAATACCCTCTATTCTAAATCCGCCAGTCATCCGTTTCTGAGTAATGGTAGCGAAATCGTCCACCACCACTTCCCAAGAAATTAAGTTCCATCTATTCACCCATTAATTTGTTTTATCTCATTAAAAGCCTTTGATTAATTAATCCAGTTAAAAATGGATATAATTTTTAAATTAACTTCAAATAAGATTTGATTTATGCTATTTAATGTAAATCTATAACTTAATGTAAAATTATAAAATTTATAAAATATTTATTTTAATAATATTTATAAATTATATTGCATTATTAATAATAAAATTTTGTGTTAGTTTCTGAAATAATCTTACTATTTATTCTGTTTTACAAAGTATAACATCGCAGCGAAGTGCTGAATTATTGCGTTTTAGACAAAGGTTTTCATTTTCTATAACTGCCACATCACCCACCAAAACGTCTTTAGGTTCATCAGAATACATCAAAACTTTTTCACCAGGCAGGGCCAATGGTTTCCACCTGTTGTCAAAAGCCCTCACATTTTTGCCTAAAATAATTTCCAGCATTTCTTCATCAATAGAGACCACACGTCCAATTTCCCCTTCAGTAAGAATATTGGAGGCCAATTTAATGGATTCTGCCTTTTCTAGAAGGTCATTTTGAAGTTTTTCTCTCCATTTTTTGAGAAGTTTAACATCACGCAGTATAGTTTCTCTTAATAATTTTTGAGCTTCCTTTTTGTCTAATTTAGGATGTTTTATAAAAATATCATTTTCCGAGCTAATTGACGGTGAAACTTTAGCCACTTCAGACATTACTTCTTTAAAAATATCAGATATCCCATTTAAGGTTGTTTTATTTTCCCATCGCTTTGTAATAATTTCATTGGCCATTTTTTTAGTTATCTTATTTCCAAAAACAACTATGGAACTTTCACCTTTTTCCATTTTAGCTATGTCCGAACCTAATAACTCCACAAGTTGATAGCCATTAGTTGTTCCATAAATACGCCGCCTTTTAGTTTCAAATGGGCTTTTAACACTTACTTCACCAACAACAACCTCACCCACACTGCGAACCTTACAAACATCATCACTAATTTTAAGGGTTATTCCCAAATCTAATGCCCTTGCCTGCAATTCTTTATCATTAATAATTGCTCCAGCATACAATTCTTCTTCTAATTGTTCCCTATTAGATTTATCTCCAAAGTAAGCAATTCTTCTTTTGTCACCAGCAATTACGCAACCTTTACTGCCAATATAAGACATTATAAGACTCATAAAAACACATCCATATTATTATTAATTATTCATTATTTTAGATTATTCATTATTTTAATTATTATAAATTTATTAAACCAATATTAGGATAAAATAATATTAATTATAAAATTTTATTTAAAAATTCTTATCTAAATCATAGATTTAAAAAATTAAATAAATTTGAATTAATTATTTCACCATGGTAAAGTTTCTATTTCTATTTAAGTTCTGTAGTTTTTATATTTTTCATTTCAGAGGGATAAATAATGATACATTTATTTAAATTTAACTACAAATTATTAACAAGAATCAAAGGACAATAATATGGACAATATGAATCCGAATTATGATTTAAAATAAGCCAAAAAATTAGAATTTATCTAATCAAATAGAAATATATAAATGGATGTTAAAAAATGGTCCAGTATGTAGCACTACTTAGAGGAATAACTCCTTCTAACTCAAATATGCATAATAATAAGTTAAGGAGTCTTTTTGAAGATATTGGTTTTCAAAATGTTCAAACAGTTCTCTCCAGTGGTAATGTCATATTTGAAAGTCAAGTCTCCAATACATCCGAAATCGAGGACATAATTGAAAAATCACTTCCCAAGCAGTTAAATTTTACAAGTACCACCATCGTTCTTAGCAGAGATGAATTACAATCTATGGTTAATTCAGAACCATTTAATGGCCGGAGGGATACTTCTCAATACAAATTGAATGTAACTTTTTTAAAGAATAAACCTAACAACAATATTGAATTCCCATATCATTTCGAAAATAATGGCTTTATCCTTTTGGGAATGCGTGAGAATGCTATTTACAGCATAGTTGACTTAACTAAGACGAAAACACCGAATTTAATGCGCTGGATGGAGAAGGAATTCGATAAAAATCTGACAACCAGAACTTGGAGAACGGTTAATAGGATTCTCAAAAGACTTGATGAAACCTAATTTAAACATTCCATTATCATTTCAATTATTATGCTATTTAATCCTCCAAATTGATTATGATTATGATTATGATTATGATTATGATTATGATTATGATTATGATTATGATTATGATTATGATTATGATTATGATTATGATTATGATTATGATTATGATTATGATTATGATTATGATTAATTCCGTTTTAAACACTTTAAATTATTCTTATTCCATATAAATTAGATTTTAGAATCTATTGAGGAATAAAAATGTCTTACCCCAATCGAGAATCAAAAAATAAGTACCAAAATAGATTAATTGAAGAAAAAAGCCCGTATCTCCAACAACATGCGTACAATCCTGTGGATTGGCATCCATGGGGCGAAGAAGCATTTAACAAAGCAAAAACAGAAAAAAAACCCATTTTTCTATCTATTGGATATTCAACCTGCCACTGGTGTCATGTAATGGCCCATGAATCATTTGAAGACCCTGAGATAGGCAAACTAATTAATGAAGTATTTGTTCCCATTAAGGTCGATCGAGAGGAAAGGCCTGAGATAGATAATATCTACATGAATGTCTGTCAAATGATGACCGGAAGTGGTGGCTGGCCATTAACCATAATATTGACACCTGAGAAAAAGCCTTTTTTTGCAGGGACTTATTTTCCCCGAGAAAGTCAGTATGGACGTATAGGCCTTAAAGAACTCATTAAAAATATACAAGTTTTATGGGATAAAAATCCTCAGGAGGCTATAAAATCTGCGGATAAAGCTGTTGCCGTGTTAAAGCAGATTTCTGAAAATGTTCCTGGTGAACTTCTCAGTGAGAAAATTTTTGATGAAACCTATCAATCTCTGGAAGAAAGTTTTGATTATGACTATGGTGGTTTTGGGATGATACAAAAATTCCCAAGCCCTACTAATATTTTTTTCTTATTAAGACACTGGAAGCGGACTTTAAATCCTAATTCTTTAAATATGGCTATAATTACACTAAATAACATGTATTATGGTGGAATTCACGACCATATAGGATTTGGATTCCACCGTTACACCATAGACCCTCATTGGTTGGTTCCTCATTTTGAAAAGATGCTGTATGACCAGGCCTTGATTTCTATGGCTTACTTAGAAGCATTTCAAGCAACTGGAAATATTCTCTATCAAAATATTGCCGAAGAAGTTTTTGAATATGTAATTCGAGATATGCAATCCCCAAAAGGTGGTTTTTATTCTGCAGAGGACGCTGATAGTGAAGGAGTGGAAGGTAAATTTTATTTATGGAGAAAAAGCGAAATAGATCGTCTCTTAGGAGATGATGCTCCTTTAATCTGTGAATTATTCAATATTTCGACTTTCGGAAATTTTGAAGAAGAATCTACAGGAAAACAGAACGAAAAGAATATAATCCATTTAAAAAATTCTTTAAATGATTTTGCTAATACAAAAGGCCTTGAACTTGATGATCTAACAAAAACTGTAGCCCAATGCCGTAAAAAACTTTTTAATCATAGAAAAAATCGGATACATCCACAAAAAGACGATAAAATCCTGACTGATTGGAATGGACTCATGATTGCAGCCTTAGCCCGTGGATTTAATGTTATGGGAAATAAAAAGTACTTAGAATCCGCCCAAAAAGCTGCGGATTTCGTTTTAAATAATTTATATAGAAATGGAAAATTAATGCATCGATATAAAGATGGAGAATCTGTGATTGATGGGAATTTAGATGATTATTCATTTCTAATTTGGGGCCTGATGGAATTATACTCTGCTACATTTGAAATTAAATATTTAGAATATGCATTTAGTTTAAATAAAACTCTGGTTAATCATTTTTTAGATGAAGAATCAGGAGGATTCTTTTTTACTTCAGATGATGCAGAAGAAATAATTTTAAGGAAAAGAGAAAGTTATGATAGTGCCATTCCATCTGGAAATTCTGTGCAGATGATGAATTTACTAAAAATGGCCCATATAAGTGAAGATGAGTCCTTAAAAGAAATGGCCTTAGGAATAGAGCGTTATTTCACCGAAAAGATAAAAAGATCCCCTTTGGCCCACACAAATATGATAAATGCTATTGATTTTAGATTAGGGCCTTCTTATAATGCTGTTGTGGTTTGCAATGACAAAAATCAATCCCAGATGATGCATGAAAAACTGAGAGCCGATTTATCTATAAGATATATTCCCAATCTTACAATTATGGATATAACTCCAACTGAAACAGAAGAAGAAAATTCTAAAGAGAATGACGGTTTAAAATTACCATTTGAAGTTTCAGAAACATTGAAACTTAAAAAATCTCTGAAAAATAAATGTACATTTTATTTATGTACTGATAAAGATTGTAAACCTCCTTTAACTGAAATTAAGGAATTATTAAAATTTATTGAACAATGAAATTGAGATTATATGGGAGTATATATTCATACCAATTTACAAAATATATAATAATTCAAATGAGTTTTACAATAGATCTTAAAATTAAAAATAATATTAAGCTTTGTCATATTAATCAAAATAATGCTATTTGAGAGATAATATGAAAGAAAGTAAGGATAAAAGTAAAAATAACTTAAAAGCGCATGAAAAACACCATCATAATGAAAAAATGGAAAAATCAACGGTAAATCACAATAATAACCAACACAATACACAGCACAGTTATCCAGAACATTCCCCATCCAACCATCATTCGCAACCACAAACACGCCCGCAGCATAACTCTAATCATGCACATACAACCCATACTTCCCATTCTCATGGAGAGAGTATGATGGCGGATTACAAAAAAAGACTTTTTATATGTTTATTTTTAACCATACCTGTTTTTATTTTAACTCCCTTAGTCCAGGAAGCCCTACAATTAAATATTTTTATTAATTTTTATGGTGAAGAATATATTCTACTGTTTATTTCATCTATTGTTTTCTTTTATGGAGGATATCCATTTTTTAAAGGATTTAAAGAAGAAATATCTGATAAAATTCCTGGAATGATGACCTTAATCACTGTGGCCATTACCACCGCTTATATTTACAGTGCAGCTGTAACTTTGGGTCTGATGGGTATGGTCTTTTTTCTGGAACTGGTTACTTTAATTGATATTATGCTTTTGGGGCATTGGGTGGAAATGCGGTCTGTTATGGGGGCATCAAATGCTCTGGAAAAACTGGTTAAGTTGTTACCTAAAAAGGCCCATTTAATTAATATTCATGGTAGATTACAGGACGTTGCTATTTCTGAATTAAAAGTTAATGACCAGATTCTTGTTAGGCCCGGTGAAAAAATACCAGCAGATGGAATTGTTCTTAAGGGTAATAGTTCAGTCAATGAATCACTTTTAACAGGAGAATCTTCTCCCCTTAAAAAATTCCCTCATGAAAACGTGATTGGTGGATCTATTAATGGAAATGGATCATTAACAATTGAAGTAAGAAAAACTGGAGAAAAATCTTTCATTTCACAAGTTATTCAGCTGGTTAGCGAGGCCCAGCAGGGAAAATCGAAAACTCAAGACCTGGCCAATAAAGCAGCCATGTGGTTGACCATGATAGCACTGTTAGGTGGAGCCATAACCCTAGTTGTATGGTTAGGAATTGCTAAAATGGATTTAGCTTTTTCATTGGAACGTACCGTGACAGTAATGGTAACTACATGCCCTCATGCTTTAGGATTAGCCATACCATTAGTAGTTGCAGTTTCAACAGCCATATCTGCCCGAGAAGGACTTTTAATTCGACACAGAGATGCATTTGAAAATGCCAGAGAAATAGATGCAGTCATATTCGATAAAACCGGTACTCTTACTCGGGGTGAACTGGGAGTAAGTGATGTGATTTCCTTTGATGAAGATATTGACGAAGGAGAACTTTTAAAGTATGCTGCCTCTGTTGAAGAAAATTCAGAACATCCCTTGGCCAAAGGAATTATAAATTCTGTAGAAGAAGTTTTAACCAGCTCAAATTTTAAATCTATGCCTGGAAAAGGAGTTTCTGGAGAAGTTGGTGGTATTGAAGTTCAAGTTGTCAGTCCCATGTATTTGAAGGATTTAGAAATGAAGGATTTGAAAAATCTAGAAAATTTAAATAATCTAAATGATTTGAAGGATAATGATAAAAAGAATTTAAAAAATGAATTTAAAGATGATCTAAATAAAGATAAGATAAAAAATAAAGAAAAAAAGCCCAAAACAGATTTAGAATCATATTTAAAAAATTACCAAGTAGATTTATTGTTTTCACAGGGCAAAACTGTGGTATTTGTACTTTTCAATAGGCAATTGAAAGGTTGTATTGCTTTAAGTGATATTATACACGAAGAATCACAACGAACCATTTCCGAGTTAAAAAATAGGAAAATCAAGTGTATTATGCTCACCGGAGATAATGAACACACCGCCCAATGGGTAGCTGATGAAATAGGCCTTGATGAATACTTTTCTCAACTTTTACCAAATGATAAAGTTGAAAAAGTCATAGAAATACAATCTCGAGGCCTTAAAGTGGCAATGACTGGAGATGGTGTGAATGATGCTCCTGCACTGGCACAAGCAGACCTGGGAATAGCTATTGGAGCAGGTACTGATGTAGCCATGGAAACTGCAGACGTGGTTTTAGTAAAAAGTAGCCCTCTGGATGTTATTGCCATTCTAGATTTGGCACAGGCAAGTTATAATAAAATGAGACAAAACTTGATCTGGTCTACAGCTTATAATGCGTTTGCTATTCCTTTAGCAGCTGGTGTCCTGTATTCGGAGGGAATATTACTAAGTCCAGCTATGGGTGCTGTTTTAATGTCATTAAGTACAGTGATCGTAGCCGTGAATGCTCGATTATTTAAATTTAAATCATCCACTCCAAAAACTTAATATTTTTAAAAAATTTTTAAAAAAAGATTATTTATATTTCTTAAAATATCATTTTAAAGAATAAGAAGGTGATTAGATGTCAGGAAAATCCCAAGTTTACATCTTAAAAACAGAAGATAGAAACCAAGGAATACCAAAATTAATGGAAAAATTCAGTACTGAAAAATGGTCTGGAGATAAAATTGCCTTAAAAGCAAATTATAATAGTTCCGATGATTATCCTGCATCTACACATATTGAAACTATGAGGAATATCGTTTCTGAACTTAAAAAATATTCTCCTGCGAAACTAACACTGGCCGAACGTAGTGGAATGGGAAATACACGATCCGTACTGGAGAAAAGAGGTGTTTTTTCTTTATCCGAAGAATTAGGATTTGAGACATTAGTTCTCGATGAGTTGGATAAAGCAGACTGGGTCAAAATATCCGGGGCCGGAAATCACTGGATGAAGGGGTTTTATTTGCCAAAATTAGTTTTGGATGCTGATAGAATAGTTGAAACCTGCTGTTTGAAAACTCATAGGTTTGGTGGGCATTTCACATTATCGCTAAAAAATTTTGTGGGGTGGGTGGCCAAAAATGTTCCTGGTGACAGGTACAATTATATGGCCGAACTCCATGTCTCTCCTTTTCAAAGACAGATGATTGCTGAAATAAATCAACATTTTAAGACCGATATGATTATTATGGATGCTATAAAAGGATTTGTAACCCAAGGCCCAGACAAAGGCCAGAAAATAGAACCTAATTTATTATTAGCATCCTCAGACCGGGTGGCCATGGATGCCGTGGGTGTGGCTATTCTACGAGCATATGGAGTTAAAGGTCCCGTGGGTAAAGGAGAAATTTTCAAACAAACTCAATTAAAAAAAGCAGCACAATTAAAAATTGGTATATCTTCTTCATCTGAAATTGAGTTAATAAGCTTAAACAAAGACTCTGAAGAGGACATTATGTTAATAGAAGATATTTTAAGAAATAATTGACTATTTTAATCTTTTTAAGAAAAGGTTTTACTAAAAAATATTTAAAACCAGCCAAAAATACAGAGCAAAATGTAATAAAATAAACTTATAATGCATGAAGAATAAAAAAGGTAATATAAAAAAATGTTTGAGGTGCATATTATGACAAAAACCATTGAAAATTTGGCCAAAGCATTCATTGGAGAGAGTCAAGCCCGTAACAGGTATACAATGTATGCCAAAGTTGCTAAAAATGAAGGGTTCGAGCAGATTTCTGAAATTTTCCTTGCCACAGCAGATAACGAACGAGAACACGCCAAATGGCTCTTTAGACTAATTCAAGAATTAAGGGAAGCTGATGAATCATTAGAAGATTTGACCGTGGAAGCCGAAGCCCCACTTATTCTGGGAACCACTGATGAAAATCTTATTGCAGCCATAGGTGGAGAACACTACGAAAATACAGAGATGTACCCTGGATTTGCGGCCACTGCCAAAGAAGAAGGATACCCAGAAATTGCAGAACGATTATTAGCCATTTCTAAGGCAGAAGAACATCATGAAGCCCGATACATGAATTTATTGAAATTAGTGGAAACTGGAACTGTTTACCAGAAAAACGAAGAAGTTACCTGGTTTTGTCGTAAGTGCGGATATTTCAAAGAAGGCAAAAAACCTCCTGCTAAATGTCCTGCCTGTGATCACCCTTCCAAGTACTATCAGATACTCAGTGAAACTTACTAACTTTGATAGGTACATTTTAATCAAATGATTTAAGAATTAGTTCTATAATTCAAATTATCGAATAATTTTGAATACTAATAAAATTGAAATTAATTAATTGGAGAAAAGAAAATGGTTGAACTTAATCAAATTTACAGGTGTAATGTTTGTGGAAACATAGTTGAAGTTGTTAAAGTAGGTGGTGGAGAATTAGTTTGCTGCGGACAACCAATGGAACTTTTAATAGAACGCCAAACTGATGTAGGCCCTGAAAAACACATTCCAATTGTTGAAAAAACAGAAGATGGGGTTAAAGTTAAAGTAGGTGAAGTTCCACACCCTATGGAGGAAAGCCACTACATTCATTTAATAGAAGTTATTGTAGATGGAAAAGTTTACAGGAAAACATTGAATCCTGGAGATGAACCTTCTGCCGAATTTGAATTAGAAAAAGATGAAATTAAGGATTTAAAAGTTAGGGAATACTGTATAATCCATGGCCTATGGCATGGTTAATTAATTACTTATTCCTACTATTTTCAAAATAAATTCTTTATTTTTAATTTTAGTTCCTATTTTCAGTTCAATTAAATCCAATTAAATTTAATTTTGATAAAATTTTAAATTAGAATTATTTTTAATTCAAAATTATAGATTCCAGTAAATAAATATGGGAAATTATTTTATTAAATGACGATGAATATTACTTATTTTGTTATAATGTTCATAATTTTTAAATATCATAAAAAGAAGAAGTGGAATAGATGAAGACCAAGTTAATGATTCTAATTATTTTCATTTCTATAACTTTGATCTGTGGGTGTACTCAATCAGATATCACTAAAATAGATCAATTGAGTTCTCAGATAAATAGCCACCTCCAGAAAGGAGATGACTATTACAATCAATCAGCAAAAGACATTAATAACGATGATATTAATGCCAGTCTGGATAAGTGCGATAGTGCTTTTACTGAATATAATTCTGCAAGAACATTAACCTCCCAGGCACAATCTTATGCTCAAAGCGCTCAGGATGATGTTTATATTCAATATTTGCAGCTTGTTTTATCAGAAATAGATGCTAAATTAAATGCTACATCTGAGCTTAGAACTGCAGGACAGTTGTTCCAAACAGGAGATAATGAAACTGCAAACAGTAATTTACGTTCTGCTAACAGTATGATGGTAAATGCTCAGGATTTCCAAAAGCAGAAAGAGCAGTTGGTTAAAGAGAATCCAAATAAATTTAAATAATTAAATAAAATTAATAAAAATTTTATTTTATATTTTCTAATTGAATTTAAAATTTGAATGAATTAAATTACTCAGATTTGAAAATTTTATTAGTTCTAAATCAACTAAACAAATACTTAAAATAGTATATAGTCCAATGAATATACTAATAATCAATAAAACAAATATTATATTAAATATAAAAATTTAAAAATATATAATTTCAATTAATTTATTTTGATTAATAGATTACATGATAATTTTAATTTGCTAATTTTATTAATTTAAATAAAGATTATTAAATTATACTCGATTAATAGATATTTTATTAGATATTTTATTAATTTAAATAAATTTATTAAATCATTTTTTAAAATATGAGGAATAATATGAATAAAACTTGTATAGGATGTAAAGGGAAAGGTTATGAAGTTACAGGCCACAAAGAATGTGATGCTTGTGGCGGAACTGGCTATGCATCTTCTGAAGATGTTAAAAGCCATTTTAAAGGAGTATCTACTAATGCTCGCCAGCGATTTGACCTGGAAGAGGATCATGACGTCCCCTGTGAAGTATGTAAAGGAAAAGGGGAAATTGAATTACATGAAAGCTGTCCTCTCTGTAAAGGAGCAGGAGAAATAAATGTTTGTAGGGAATGTGGTAAAATTTTAAATAACGATACTGAATACTGTGATGATTGTAAGGATAAAAAGGAAATAGTTTACGTCCTTCAAGCAGCTTGTGAGATGTCTGATTTAGAAGTTGGATCTGCTTATAAGGGAAAAATTACTCGAGTAGAAAAATATGGAGTCTTTGTTAGTCTTTCTAACCAAGTATGGGGACTAATGAGAACTGGAGCTTCTGGTTACAATGTAGGGGATGAAATATTTGTCCGAGTCATCGAATTAAAGCCTCAAAGAAGAGAAGTGGACTTAGGACCAGCCAACATAAAAGGAGATTATGAACTGGTTACACTCAAGAAGGATTTTGCCCGTACTTTAATTGGAGATATAACTACCAAAACTCTGGGAAGAAATGTCAGAATTGTGGGCGAAGTAATTCAAATTCAACAGACTTCAGGACCAACCATATTTACAATATCGGATGAAACATCTACAACATGGGCTGCAGCATTTGATGAGCCTGGAATCAGAGTATATCCACATATTAATGTTGGAAACATAGTGGAAGTCCTTGGTGAAGTAAATATTCACAGTGGAAAAATACAGATAGAATCAGAATCTATTGAAAAACTCCATGGAAAAGAATCAATTGAAGCAAGAAAACTAATCGATGAAGCAATAGACAAAAAAGCAGAACCTGAAACCACAGAACTAATGATTGAAAGTGAAGTCCTTAATAAACTTCAAGAAAGGATGAGATTAGCTGCAAAAGCCATAAGAAGAGCTATTTTTGATGGGAGATCCGTTCTTGTAAGGCACCATGCAGATGCAGATGGAATATGTGCAGGTGTTGCCATAGAAAAAGCAGTAGTGCCACTTATAAGAGATATAAATCCCGGGAGCGATGCAGAATGGCATTTCTTTAAAAGAGCACCAAGTAAAGCACCATTCTATGAAATTGAAGATGTTGTAAAAGATCTATCATTTGCACTTGAAGATAGGGAAAGACACGGCCAGAAATTACCATTAATAGTTTTATTAGATAATGGATCAACAGAAGAAGATGTTTTAGCCCTTATAAAAGCTAAAATTTATGATATAGAGATTGTAGTTATCGATCATCATTATCCTGGCGAAGTGATTGATGAAAGAGTGATTGTAGACGATTATGTGGATGTACATGTGAATCCTTATCTTGTAGGGGGTAATTCAGAAATAACAGCAGGTGCACTAGCATTTGAAGTTGCAAAAATGATAAATCCTGAAGTTAAAGAGCAATTGATGCATCTACCAGGAATTGCAGCTGTAGGTGATCATGCAAGCTCTGATGAGGCTCAAAAATATATAGAAATATCAGATTCTAAAGGTTATGATAGGGAAGATCTTGAAAAAATAGCCACATGTGTAGACTTTGAAGCGTTTTATCTGAGATTCATGAATGGTAGGGGAATAATGGACACAATTCTTGGTATTGGAAATAGAGATAAACATGCAAAACTCATTGAAGCACTTTACAATGAATCTGAAAAGAGGGTTAAAAACCAGCTTAGAGCAGCCCTTCCCAACCTTAAAACCCAGAAATTACCAAATGGCGTGATATTCAACGTGTTAGATGTTGAAAAATTCGCTTTTAAATTCACATATCCAGCACCAGGTAAAACAACAGGTTATGTGCATGATACAATGGTTAAAAAATATGGTGAAGAAAAACCAATAGTAACCCTTTCTTACGGTCCTGATTTTGGAGTGATAAGGGCTACGGATGCTGTAAATCAAATGTTTGGATTCAATTTAAACACCATAATCACAAAACTTGATGGAGAAATTCCAGAAGCAGGAATAGACGGTGGAGGACATGAATGTGCAGGATCTCTTAAATATGTAGAGGGATTATCTAAAAAGGTTCTGGGGGCATTTGCGGAAGAAATTGCAATGCTTGGGAAATGATTACTTTTAAGAGGGACTATCTAAAAAAAGACAAAAATATTTGAAATATGCCTTTAGATTTTTGGTCTCACTTAATCCTCTGACACAGTTTCTAAAAATTTTTCAACTATTTTTCTATGTTTTTCTTCACTTCCACGAATTTTTTCTTCTAATAATTCACGATTAATAGCAATGGCATAGAGATCAGCTAAACGTTCTACTAAATCCAAATCTTTTTTAGTATAATCATGGTCTGCGTTAGCTAAAGCAATTTGCCCTACTAATTTGTCTTCTATCATCGCAGGGGCGGATACAAAATTGTTAATTGCGATATGGTCCTCAGGAGTTCCAGTTGATCTTGGATCCCAAGCAGGATCATTGGTGAAGATTGACTCTTTATTATTCAACACCCAACCCCACAATCCCTTAAATTTCTTAAAAACTGTTTTCTTATTTTTTTTCTTTAATTCTTTCCGGAAATCTCGTTTGAGGGTAGGAACCATTAGATAACCTGTTTTAGGATTTATATATCCAACAAAACCGTATTGGCTGCAGGTTAGATCTTTGGCATGTTCTAAAACAAGATATGAAATATCATCAATTGAGGCTTGAGACAGGAGATTTCTTGATAATTTAGCCAAAGCATTGTTAATTGAAACTTCCCATGACAAGGCGGTTTCCATCTTTTTACGTTCAGTGATGTCACGTGCTGAAGTTAAAACAATTTTTACATCACCTTTCTCATCAAATTCTGGCACTAACAATGCATCTATCCATATACCCTTCGGGAGTTCGAATTCAATGTGGTTATTTTTTTTTGTTTTGAATACTTTGTCAATAGCTTTCTCCCACAATTTCACTAAATCCTTTGGAAACCCCATTTCCTTAAGTGTTTTACCTATAAAGTCCTCAGGCAGAATACCTATAAACTTTTCAACAATGGGGTTCACATAAAGATGTCTATGCTCCCTATCATGGCGCATGATAAGGTCAATTGAATCATCAGATAAAGCCCTGAAACTTTCTTCGCTATGTTTTAAGGCATTTTCCATTTTTTTACGTTCAGTCATATCAATAAAACTTTCAAGGAGGCATTCACGTCCTACTAATTTTATTGGAATCACAGTTTTTAATATGGGTATTTTATTACCTTTAACATCTAAAAGGACACGTTCAGAATTATCTACAACTTGATCAAGGTCACTGATGGGGCATTTACCTTCGTCAGCAGGGCATATGTATCTGTGACATATATTCCCCATAATTTTTTCCTTTGAAACACCTATGAGGTCGGCGGCTACTTGATTAACATCAAGTATTTCATGGGTTTTCTCATCAACTACAATAATTCCTGTGTGGACTGAAGAAAAAATAGTTCTTTGATATTTTTCACTATGTTTTAAGGTTTCTTCCATCTTTTTACGTTCAGTGATGTCTCTAATAATTGCAGTAGGATTTTCGTTTTCTCCCACTCTTGTTGATGAAATTGAAAGCTCTATAGGAATTTTCATCCCGTCTTTTCTTAGTCCTTCAAGTTCTACAGTTTTTTCTATAACAATACTTGCACCAGTTTTCCTATATTCATCAAATCCTTTTTCTTTTTCTTTTTCTTTTTTATAGCTTTTTGGAACAATTGTCATTAAGCTTTTTCCCAGTATTTCTTTTTCATTATAACCAAATAATCTCTCTGCTGCAGGATTCCACATAGTGATCCTCATTTGCATGTCAACAGATATCACAGCATCAACACAACTATTGACAAGTCCACGATACTTATTTTCACTTTCCCTTAATCTTTCCTCTGCATGCTTACGTTCAGTGATATCTCGTGCAGTAATTATAACAAACTTTACATCACCTTTTTCATCAAATTCAGGTACTAAAAACGCATCTATCCAAATACCTTTAGGAAGTTTTAATTCAACACGATCATCGGTTTTGGTTTCAAAAACTTTATAAACAGTCTCTTTATACAGATTAACTAAATCATCAGATAAACCAAGTTGTACAAACTTTTTGCCAATAAAATCCTCTGGAGGAATACCACTTAGCTTTTCAATTGTTGGATTCACATAAAGAGTTCTGCAGTCTCGATCAAAAAGCAGGATAATATCAAAGGAAGTCTCAACTAACGTTTTAAAACTTTTTTCAATATCAGTTAAAGCTTTTTCTATTTGTATAAGCGCGTCACTATCTCTCACAGTACCTTGGAAAACACTTTTTGGACCATAATTTTTAAGTTCAGTGACAACTATTTCAACAGGTATAATCTTCCCCTTTTTAGTATGTAAATTAACTTCAAAAATAGGAAATTTTTTAGCTTCAATTATCTTTTTTATTCCTTCACTCAAGATTTCAGCTGATTCAGGGTATATATCTTTCAATTTCATGGATAAAAGCTCTTTTTTAGAATATCCTGAGAGTTGAATTAGTCTTTTATTTACATCCAAAATCTTCATATCTTCAGAGAAGATGTTCATTGGAACTTTAGAATTATTAATAGGAAACTTATATCTTCCTTCAGATTCTTTAAAAACCTCATTTAAATGCATTTTTTCATTGAAATTATCATCTTCTACAAAGATGTCTTCTGATTTCTTAGATTCATCTACATCTTGACGTTTTTTCTTTTTTTTATACTGCATAATAACAAAACCAAAATCATGGCTGCTAACACTATTATTTTGAAAAAGTATATAACTTATTTTTTAATAATGGGGGTTGTAAAGTTTAGGGGTGTTGGAACTTTTGAAAAAAATATTTGAAAATATTATTTTCTGGATTTTAATGGACTCTAATTCAAAATTAACCTAGATAAATATAAGTATTAGGTGAGAGTAGATATATTATCATGCAAAATCAAATAATACCCACTCTCAAGTTTAGTATTGACTCCATACAACTTAAACTTTCCGATTTTTTCACAGGAAAACACGACTTTAAAACCATTCTAAAGGATCGGCTGAAACCCACTTATAAATCTCTAAATATTAATCAAAAACTGTATTTGCACGAAAATAACCATTTCGAATACATGAACTCCATTTGCCCATATTGTGGTTCTAAAAACATTATTAAACAGGAATATCGTCATAGAAAGTTATTAATTGATGATAACAAGCCTTTGAGTATTTATTTGCGAAGATATCTGTGCAAAACTTGCGGACGAAAATCCACCACAAACATCAAATCACTAATAAAACCATATAAAAGATATATTAATTTATTTAAAGATAAATTAAAGACTTTTATTGAGACTGGTTATCGTTCACTTCGTAAAACACAGTTAGACTTCCAAAACTTCCTTGGAAATTCACCATCACACCAAACAATCAGGAACTGGCTCAAAATAAACACTAAAAACATGATTAAAAACACTGAACGTTTTTATTCCGGATATTACACTTATGATGAGCAATTTTTACGAATTAACGGTCAAAGAATGTATAGATTAACATTATACGATCAAATACGGAATATCCCAGTAGCCGAACAAATAGTCTCTAAAAGAACACCTGCAGCCATAACACAATTTATACAAGAATCAACCATTAATGAACCATTAATATCAATCACCACAGATCACATGCCATTATATAAAAATATAATGGACTATATTGGTGTTAAACATCAATTATGCATCTTTCACTTGTTTAAAATGATTGGTGACAAAGCATACAAGAAATTACGCAGTAAAAAACTCACAAATCGTGAAAAAATCAGTTTATGCCTCTATTTCACCGATATCAAAAACATATTCCGCACATACAACCACAAAACCAGTCAAAAAAGACTAAACAACTTATTAAAAGATTTCAATAAAATACCGGGTGTTTTACAGCGATTCATTAAACAAAAAATCTTACCCGATTATAAAAGACTCACCAACTTCATGGAAAACCATAAAATACCACGAACATCCAACACAGTAGAAAACTACTACAGACAAACAGAACCAGAACAAATCAAAAAGAAATACAAAACAATAACCGGAATACTCACCTACCTACACCACAAAATGAAAAACTGGACACAAAAACACATAAAAAAATAATAACACCCACAAACTTTACAAAGCCTAATAATGAAAATTATTATATGTAAATAGAAATCCAAATATTATTTATTTTTGATTATGATATTAATCAGATTCTAGTCATATTATTAATTGTTCAATGTATATATATCTAACAAATTTAAGTAAGGATACTGAATTTAGTAATAGTGTATCTTGAATTTTGAGATTAATTTTTTTTATCAGTTATTTATTTAAAGTTTAGATTAGGAAAAACATATTTTAAGGTATAATTTTACTGTTTAAGCAGATACTATCGGTTATAAATACTTTAAATGCATTGTTATAAAAAAGTCTTATCTAATTAATAATTTTTGAATCATCCTTTTTTTAGGGGGCTTTTTTTGAGAATTATATTCTGAGATGTTTTAGAATTTTTATTATCAAATCTATTATTTACGAAGTTCATTCACTTTTAAAGTCAATTAAAATAAGATCATGCCAAAAAAACTAAAAAACTAATGGGATATTATTAACTCATTTATCATTAAAAAAAATAATGGGGGGAACATGTTAAACTGAGTTAATATCCCATTAGCGTTTGTATGTGTTTGTCAGTTCTTTATTGACTTTTACTACGTCTGGAGGTAGTTCTTTGAGAGTTTCTGGAACTTCTGTTAGTGCATCTGCTTTTGCTTGGTCGTCGATTATTGCACCGGCTGGTACATATTTACCATCGGCTATATTTACGTTATTTGTCACCACTGCATTGTGTAGTATCACACAATTTTTACCTATATTTGCTTTGAATATCACTGCACCAAAGCCAATAAAACTTTTGTCGTCAATAAAGACAGGACCGTGAATTATACTGCCATGTGCCATTGAAACTTCTTTTCCAACGTAGACAGAATAGTTTTTACCTCCAACAGTTACTCGGGGGTCTTTAAGACCATGTATAATCACACCATCTTGGATGTTTGAACTATCACCAATATAAATAGGTGATCCCTCATCACCACGCACTGATGCAAATGGACCAATGAAAACATTACTTCCAATAGTCACGTCTCCGATTACTCTGGCTGAAGGATCCACAAATGAAGTGGCACTGATTTGTGGAGACGTAATTTGTGAATTCCATGATGTTATTGGGCTTGTAGAAATGTTTGGGGTTTTAGAAAGCCCATATAAAGATGTGGCCAATACAATGATGGCCAGACAAACTGAAATTAAGATAAGGTATTTGTTATTCATTTTGTTAACCTCTGTTTAATTGTATGCTATAAATAGTACATAGACTAAAAAATTATATAGACAAACTAATAAACAGTTTAAACGTTCATTAAAGAATATTCTATTGGATTATAGACAAACTAATAAACAGTTTAAACGTTCATTAAAGAATATTCTATTGGATTATAGACAAACTAATAAACAGTTTAAACGTTCATTAAAGAATATTCTATTTTTCATGCTTTTGTTTCTGATTTTTCAGTTGTTTCAGTTGTTTGTACTGTTTCTTCTTTAGATTCAGTTTTTATTTCCTCTTTTTTCTCTATTACCTCTGCGTCTTTTGGTTCTTCTTTTATTTTAAACTCTGACTCACGTTGAGTTCTTTTAAACTCTCCCAATGCTTTACCCATTCCTTTTGCAAGTTCTGGAAGTTTCTTTGAACCAAAAAGGAGCAGGATCACAAAAAGGATTATTAAAAGTTCTGGCATTCCAAGTCCACCAATCATTTTTTCACCTCCTTAACCAACGGATGCATCATTTGTAACCTCCATTTTCTTATCTCTGTGCATGTATTTAATCAAAAGAACACTTATTTCAAAGAGAATGATCATTGGTAATGTGACAATAAGCTGAGTAAATGGTGTGGGGTCAGGTGTTAAAATTCCTGCAATAATCAAAATACCGACGTAAGCTCCTTTCCTGTTACCTGTAAGAGTATCAGAATCAATTAGATCAAGTGATGCAAGAGCACAACAAACAAGGGGTAATTCAAAGAGTAGCCCAAATACCAAAATCATTAGGAGTATAAATGATATGATATCTCCTAAACTTAAAAGAGGTATAACACCTGAGGATGTTGCATAACCAATAAGGAATTTAAGTGTTACTACAAGCACAATTTTGTAAGTAAATATAGCTCCAATTCCAAAAAGTATCAATGCGGGAGGTATTGTTTTTATTAAAAAAGAATTCTCAGAACCTTTAAGAGCGGGTTTTAAGAATTTCATAGTTTCATAGATGATATATGGGAGAGCAATTACAAATGCAACAAGCATACATACTTCTATTTGTGCCCATATGGCTTCTAATGGACCTATTACAATTAAACGCATTCCTTCAGGTAGTAAATCATTCTGAATTCTAATAAGAATTTGATTGGCAAATGGGAACGTAACAGCAGATATTGCAATAATTACAATAGCAATTCTTATTAATCTACTTCTCAGTTCGTCGAAATGCGCAATCAGTGGTTCTTCCATATTTCATCACCCTCATTTAGGAAGTTAGTTGTAATCAAATTCACAGTTTTTTCCATACTTTTCATAATTTTTTCTGAAAGTTCTAATGATTCTTCAATTTTTTGGATTTTAACGCCAATAATACATATTTTATCCAATAGATTGTCTGAATAGATAGATTCTATCATTGAAAATATATCTAACAGATTTAAATCATGTCCAGAAAAATAATATCTTTCATTTGCTTTCATTATTTCAGATGCCTTCATTAAAATGATTCTTTCAATTTCATGATTGGATCTAACAGCGTCCACCACAATTATTTTGTCATATTTTTCAATTAGGCTGAATAGGATTGCCCCACAGGCTCCAGCATCTATTACATCCACATAATTTGGAAGATTCATCATTTTAAGTCTCTGGATTATTCTTATTCCTACTCCATCATCTCCAAGCAATAAATTTCCAAAGCCAACTACACAGATCATTTTTCCACCAAAAATAAATCAAAGGTGGCGTTTTTTAGTGCCATCTGGGTTTTTAATTTCTATCATGTGAGAGGAACATGAACAACATGGATCAAATCCTCTTATGCTTCGGCTTGCATCTCCTAAAAGCAGTTTTTCGTCTTCTGTTGGTTCACGCCCTAGTAATTCTATTGTTTCAGGTCTTATCTCCACGAGATCATCTGCAACAGCTTCTTCCATAGCTCCAGTGTTTGCTGTAGTCGGTACCATACAGTCATATGATGCAGTTTTTAAATCAGATCCTACTTTTATGCTGTGTATCAATGTTCCACGAGGTGCTTCAACTATACCCATACCAGTTCCGGCTTTCTCGTTTGGAGGTGAGTAACTATCTACTTGGGCTATGTTTGACCAACCGCCATTTAAAATTCTGTCAATCATTATCACGGTTTCTATAAGCCGGGTTATATGTCTGTTCCTGGTTGATGGGGATAATATATCGTTTGCACCAACACCCCAATTACTTGCAATGCTATCTACAGTTGATTTTACAACGCTGTCACCAGCCTTATATGCTACTGCGAGTCTTGCAAGAGGTCCTACTTCACATACATAGTTTACGCCGTTGTGGGTGTAATATGGTCTTTTAGTGTAACTGTAGTTTGTTGGAAGATTTATAACGCTTCCGTAGGGTGTTATGATTTCTTCTTTCACATTCGCTGGGTTAAATGGAACTATAGTAGCTGAATTGAAGTCAGTTGGATTTGAAGGATTTCTGATTACAACTCCTCCTGATGATCCAAAGTATGAAAATGATCCAGAAACACCACTATAGAAAGGAACACCAGAACTCAAGTAGTTACTAGGTCTTATACCAAAGTCGTTTGGTAGGTTCAATAGTGCACCTTTTAATGCACCTAAAAGGGAAGTTGCATAACTTTGTATTTCTTGCATTCGTGCTCTGATCTGTCCAATTTCTGTACTGTTTGGAACTTTAGTCTGTCCTCCAGGAATACATGATGCAGGATGAACAGGTTTTCCTCCAAATACTGCTACACAAGCCTGTGCTTTATTGTGGGCACTAATTATGTTAGGAAGTTCTTGATCTATTATACTCTGTGGTAGAATGTCCTTTCCAGCTAGTACAAAAAAGTGCAGTAGATGACTGTTTACTGTATGCACTGCAAGCATGAATCTTCGCACTGCTTTTGCATTGTTAACTATATTGGTGCCATAAGCAGCCTCAACTGCACATGTACTCGCCATGTTTTGAGGCACTGGGCAAACACCGCATATTCTTGGAACTAGCTTTGTAACAGTGTCTGGCTGTTCTCCAACTGCAAATTTTTCAAATCCTCTAAATTCTGTGACACAGAATTTTGGATATCTTGCAGCATTATCTGTTGGTAAATTTATAGTTCCGTCATTTGGTGTTAGAAGATTTTTTACTTTTAATTTTCCAGCTTCGTCCAAGTAGGTTTCTAGTTCAAGTTTTCCATCGCCTTCAATTCTTGTTACGGGTTTTATTTCAACTGCCATTTAAATCACCTACTTGCCTATCATTCCTGTTTTATTTAGTGTTGTATTTGTGGTTGCGTTTGTTGTATTTCCACTAGGGGTTTGTTTTCCAGCCCCATATTGATTTCTCATTTGTACTTGACCTTTAACATAATATGGTGTTACGGGATACTGGTCTCTGTAACATCCTATACAAATATCATCAACCAGTGTACATGGTGCTTTTCCACCAGTGCTTCTTGTAGCTCCACATTGCCATGGAGTATCGTGACCCTGACATCCGAGATGTTTTTTACATCCGGGCTGGCCTAGTTCACTTGCTTGAGGGCCTTTAGGATCATAGATACATGGATCACATACTCTTCCAGGTTTTATTGCTTCGCCAATAGCTCCACCAGTTACCATGTACCATATTTGTTCTGGTTGTGGTGGACATCCTCTGATGTAGGCGTCTACTGAAATTACTTTGTTTATGGGATAAAGATCTAAAAGACCCTTTCTTGAATTCAAACCAGGGACTCCGCCGTATGATGCACAGTCTCCTAATGCAACAACCTTAGTTGAAATCGATCTGGCGTGATCCAGAAGTTCTGAAGACTCAACTGTGGGGCCTGCAATACCCTCAATTATACAAATATCAAGGGAGCTAATATTCTCAAATGATTCAGCTAGAACATCTACTAGAAGTGGTGCATATTTTATATCTATTGTTGGTAGTATGTCGGCAGTAGTTGGGTTTGAAGAGCTAATGTACCTCATATCCATCCCAAATTCTGTTAAGGAAACCTGACATCCTGCACAAGTTCCAAGCTGGACTATTCCTACCTTTGGAGAAGCTGCAAAGACTTCTTCCATGGTTGATTGTCCACCAAACAGTGTTGCCACGGTTCCTGCACCTACAGCTTTCAGGAATGTTCTCCTATCTATTGGATGATCCAATATTTTTTTAAATTCTTGTTTCATACAAAATCACCTATGTATTACTACCTATGTATTACTTTTTTCATGTCATATTATCCATTTTAAATTCATGTATTACTTCGTATTATCATTAATCCTCTTTTAATACTTTTCTATTTGAATTAATAGAAAAAACTTATATAATAGAACAAATTTGGGATCTTTGTATGATATTTTATTTTAATTTTATTATAAATGTATTAAATAAATTATACAATATTTTTTAAAGATATATTTTAAAATAAACACAGAAATTGTAGTATTATAGTATCATAACAATTATAAATCGAACTTTTAAAAATAAACTGAAAACAAAAGAAATAAAAAAGTATCAAAAAAGAGTTTATCTATAAATATGAAATTAAAATGGTTTACTGCATTTTTTTCTATTTAAAAATAATTTGATGTGATTGGCAAGAGTTAATAAGATTAATTCTTTTGAATTTCCTTATAAAAGTCACATAAATCAGCTATAGGACATTCCTCATGTTTTGGCCCAATTGGCCTGCAGATATCCTGCCCAAACTGTACCATGAGGTCATTTAATTCAATCCAGAACTCTTTAGGGACAACTTTTTCCAGTTCGCGTTCAGTTGCATCAGGGTCTTTTGTATTTACTAGGCCGATTCTATTAGAGATACGGTGCACGTGAGTATCTACGGGAATGGCTGGCTTTTCAAAGGCATAAACCAGAACACAATTAGCAGTTTTACGGCCCACACCTGGAAGTTTTAAAAGTTCATCCATGGTATCAGGAACAATCCCTTCGTATTCATCCAGTAAAATATTAGAAACTTCTTTTATTCTTTTGGATTTAACTCTAAAAAACCCTGCTTTTTTAACCAGCTTTTCTAATCTTTCTTGAGAAGCTATGGCCACATCTTCCATAGTAGGGTACTCAGCAAATAATTCTGCACTGGCCTGATCAGTATTTTCATCTCGAGTCCTTTGGGAAAGTATGGTTCTAATTAAAACACGGTAAGGATCTTTATCTTCAAAAGTTCGAAGATTATAAAGAACTCTAAGCTCATCCATTATAGTTTCAATACGTTCTGGAATTTTAACCACCACATAATTAATAATTAGTTAAATTAATTGTATTTTAAGTTCAATTATTTTATTATTTAATATTATATCTATTAAATTAAATAGTAATTAAAAAAAAATGGTTTAAACCAACTATAAAGAATGAAATGTATTTTAAAAGTAATTATAATAATTTAAGAATCGTTTAAGTATTTTTAAAGAGTTATTTAAGATTAATAATTAATTAAATCTTCTCTAATAGAATTTCCAGGCCGTATCTTAGCCCTGCCCCATTGGTAGCAATAGTAGGAACGATTTCTGCACTACAGGTAATTGCAAGTTCTTCATTAGATAAATCTTGTTTATTAGCAAAAATGACATAAGGAACATTACTCGATTCCAGTTTAGACATTATTTCCGATTCCATGTCTGTAACTCCACGACAATTATCCACCACCACAATAGCACCGTCTAAACCTGTAGAAAGTATTTCCCGCATGAATTTAAATCTTTCCTGGCCTGGAGAAGCAAAAAGGTGTACTTTTTCTCCATTAACATGTGTATTTCCATAATCCAGGGAAATAGTGGTTCCATTGTACTCCACATTAGTTTTCTTTTCGCAAAGATTATCTAATGTCGTGGTCTTTCCCGAATCAAATGCTCCGAAGATGACTATTTTAGTTTCTTTTTTTCTACCGTTCATGTTCCCATCCTTAAATATTTATGAAAAATGAGATATTATTAGTAGTCTAAAAGCCCCCACCAATTAACTACTCCTTAACTAATAATAAAATAAACTTTATCTTTTATATAATTTGTTACTAATCACTCTTTAGAGTGAAATCCAATGATACACCTTTGATTATATTTTTATATCTAAAATCTACTGAGAAGATAAAGAAATTACTTGAATTTTAGGGTAGAATTTAGAATAGGTTAGATTGAGAAGTTATATTTAAGAATTGGTTTTTAAAAAATTATTTAAATAAATTAATAATTTTCAAACTTCATTTTTCAAATTCATAATATATTTTCTAGTAGTATTTTAAGTCCAATTGCTATCAAAATTAGGCCACCCAGAATCTCTATTTTATTTCCAAATAGGTGGCCCACATTTTTCCCAATATAAACTCCTATGAATGAAAGAACAAATGTTACTAGCCCAATAATTATAATCGGCGTGATTATGGAAATGTTTAAAATAGCAAAGGTCACACCAACAGCAAAGGCATCAATACTGGTTGCAATAGAAAGAATCAATAAGTCTTTAAGTGAAAAAACGCTACATTCATCTTCTGATGAGAAACTCTCATAAATCATTTTGATACCGATTGCAGCTAAAAGTATAAATGCAATCCAGGGAGCAACGGTAGAAATAAGACTTTGAAGTTGCATTCCAGAATACCAACCTAATACTGGCATTAATGCCTGAAATCCTCCAAAAAATATGGCGATAATTAGAGCATACTTAATATTACATTTTAAAGTTAATCCTCGGGTAATGGAAACACTGAATGCATCCATGGCCAGTCCTACTGCTAATAAGAATATTGAAATTAAATCCATGTTAAAAACTCTTTAAATTAATTATATTATTTTAATTATCTATTTTTTACGTTTTTTATAGATAATAATAACTATTAAAGCTATTATCAATCCAATTAAAACCAAATCTTCTGAAATACCCATTTTAGGCCCCAAAGATGAATATAAACTTCCAAATTGCCAGGCCACAAATCCTAAAACAAAGGCCTTGACCAGAGTCCCTAAAAAAGTTACATAAATATATTTTTTAATATCAAACTTAATGAAACCGCAAAACGCACTAATAACTACGCTAGGAAATATGGGTACGGCCCAAGTTATAAATAGAAATAAAAGAAGCGAATTACTTTTTGAGTATTTTTCCTCGGTTTTTTCTATTTCTTCCCAGGATAAGCCTATAAATTTGCCCCATCTATCAACAAATGGCTTACCAATTTTATATACTACTCCATAAATGATTAAAGCGCCAATAGTGACTCCAAAGGCAACTGGAAGTGCTATGAACAAAAATAGTTTTTCTAATGAGAAAAGTGAAACTGGAGAATTCCCCATTATAAAAAAACTGGATCCCATTATAACTGCCGTGGAAGGAATAGGTGCAATTATCTGTTCCAGAATGCTGGCAATAAAGATTCCTAATGAGCCATAGTTTATTATGAAATTTTGTATAAGAGTTGTTAGTTCTGCAAGCATGAATTAAGCCCCATTGAGCAATATTAAATAGTATTTTATATTGAATCTAAATAAAATGAATTCCAAGCCTATGATTTATTAAAAGAACTGATCATATTATTTGAG
>JAHFBZ010000018.1:0-4655 GCA_023249725.1 Methanobacteriaceae archaeon | reverse complement strand
AGTTTCATTACATTATTTACAATTTCAGATATTATTCTATTCAGAAATGTAAACATTTAAATGTTCATAAGATAGGCCAATTCCCTATTGATTTTAAAAAATCCTCCACCCACAGGAGCTATGATAATATGAATTATAGCTTAGAAAATATAAATTAATCTATTATAAAACATATCTGCTGAGAATCATTTCTTTATAATTATAAAACAAAATTATAATACATTAAAAGACCATATTAAAGTAATGAAAGTATTTGCAAATAGCAAATTAACACAAAGCGGAGGTGAAGAAATGGAACCTACAAAACTTAGTGGCGGTTCGATGATTGGGCTTGCAATCATTATCGCAATCGTTATTATAGTATTCCCGATGTTCATATATTGGTATGCATGGTTAGCAGTATTCATGCTGTTCATTGGTGGAATTGTTGCCTTAATGCAGCAATAATTTATTTATTTTAATTTTAATATTCATTATATCTTTAATTTTTTTTACTATTTATTCCAGATTGATTTTATATTTTAAATTAAAAAAAGAATAAAAAGAGAAAGGAAGAAACCCAATTAGATCTATAAAATAATATAAAATAATTCATAAAATTTAAAAATTTATTTTAGTTCCATATTACATCCTAATTTATTCATAATAGCTGGATAATTCGGGAATGAAACATCATGCACACCCGCATTTTCTATTTTAGCCCCAACTTTAAGGCCTATTAAACTTAAGGCCATTACCAAGCGGTGATCACCATGAGATTTCACCACACCGGATTTAACTTCACCTTCAATAATCATACCATCCTTTTTTTCCTTGACCTTAACTCCCAATTTAGTCAGTTCCTGGGCACAAGTACTGATACGATCTGTTTCCTTGAATCTGGCGTGTTCAACCCCACTAATTGTAGTAGTGCCTTGGGCCAGGGCCCCTAGTGCAGATACAGTTGGTAAAAGGTCAGGAGCATTGTGTAAATCAATATTTATCCCATTTAATTCACCATTGCCTTTGACCACAACATAATCCTTATTGATCTCTACATCCGCACCCATCTGTGAAATAATGTCTAAAATAACTTTATCTCCCTGTTTAGAATCTTTAAATAGGTTTTCTATAGTTAGTTCCCCATCAGATATTGCTGCCGCCCCAGCTAGATATGATGCAGATGAATAATCTCCCTCTACCGTGTATTCTGTGGCCTGGTATTTTTGAGGTTTAACTGAAAATATTCTCTCAGAAGAATTATAATCTACTTTAACTCCGAATTTGCTCATTACATGACGAGTCATATCTACATAAGATTCAGAAATAAAATCTCCCACGATTTGCAGTTCTACAGGTTCTTCAGCAAGAGCACCGGCAATTATGATGGATGAAATGAATTGTGAGCTTACATTTCCTGGAATTGAAGTTTTTCCTCCATTAAAGCCCCCTTGGACAATAATAGGTGGACTTCCGTTGGCCCTAGAAGACACTGCTGAGACACCTAACGGCTCCAGAGCATCAAGTAAATACTGCATAGGCCGGGTCCTTAAAGAACTATCGCCAGTAAATACCGAATGGTTTGGAGCTAGTCCTGCTACTGACGTCATGATACGCAGAGTTGTTCCCGAATTTTTAACATCGATCACATCTTCCGGAGTTTTTAAGATTCCATCAACTCCTTCTACCACCCATTGGCCATTAATTTTTTGTATATTGCTGCCGAAAGATTCACAAGCGTTTAGAGACGCTAAAGTATCTTCTGAAGATAAAGGATCATTCAAAAAAGATTTTCCATTGGCAAGAGAAGCTATAATTACGCTTCGATGAGTATAACTTTTGGAAGGAGGTGCTTTAACAACCCCTGAAATTTTTGAAGATTTTTTGACTACAAGCTCCATTTTCCCACGCTTTAACATAATATTAAAAATTCTATCTCGAAATTATAAAAAGATTTTTATAAAAGACAATTAGAAATAATTTAATTTAAAATATCCTAACTATCTTCCCTAAATATCTAATTTATTATCTAATAACAATTTCCAATACAATATCCATCTTTTCAGGATGTATAATCTCTACTTTTTCCCCAGTTTTACCAACTGACTCTTTTTTCATAGCCATATATTCATCGGTAATCTGGTGGCCCTCAATAATTATTTCTCCATCTTTTTTCAGGGCTTTAGCGATTTCCTGAGGTTCTCTAGATTGTAAATATCCTAATATCTTAGGAGCATCTCCCTTAAATTCCGGGCCAATTTTACTCATAAGTGGGGTGATTTCCACCACAATCTCTTGAGTATCTGGTTTTCCAGTTTCCAGTTTCAAATCCAGAATATTGAGGGTTCCTTTAATATCCATTAATAATGGTTCAATCTCTTCATAAATTCCAGAATTGGTAGTATATATTGTGGTTGATTTCAATTGAGCATTTAAAGGTATTTTGGAGGATGATTTAAACCTTCTAAGCTCTCCAATTATTTCCACTCCCACATCGCCCTGTTTTTCCATCTCAGCATTGATTAAATCCGTTTGAACTTCAGGCCAGGACATTATATGGATACTTGAATCATATCCTAAATGTTGATAAACTTCTTCTGTAAAGTGAGGAGTTATAGGGGACAATATCTTTAATGAAGTTTCAACCACTGTTTTTAAGGTGTATTGAGCTGCCTGTTTTGATTCAGGACTTGATTTATCCCCATAAAGCCTGTATTTAACCGATTCTATGTATTCATCACAGAAATCGTGCCAGATAAAGCTCTGAGTCTTATTGACTACTTGGGCGAAGTTGAAATTTTCCATGGCCTCAGTTGAATCCAATACTAATTGATTGAGTTTAGATAAAATCCAGCTATCCATGGGATTAAGATTCTGTTTAATCTGTTCTTCTTCCCCATCAAAGTCAAAGATATGCATACTGATAAATCTAAATGCATTCCAGAACTTTCTCAAAAATTTATAGCCATATTTAACATCTTTCCA
Organism: Methanobacteriaceae archaeon; assembly: GCA_023249725.1. Lineage (GTDB taxonomy): Archaea > Methanobacteriota > Methanobacteria > Methanobacteriales > Methanobacteriaceae > UBA349. The sequence goes on along the minus strand of JAHFBZ010000018.1, from coordinate 1,691 downwards.
GGCAAATGGAACATCAGAACCAGGTACACTATTAGAGGCCCATAATCGAAGAGCATCTGCACCATAATCTTCTAAAACGACTTCCGGAGCAATTACATTGCCTCTTGATTTACTCATTTTATGGCCGTCTTCACCAAAGACCATACCATTAACCACAATTTGAGTGAATGGTTCTTTTCCAGTTAGCGCTTTGCATCTCAAAGTAGTGTAAAAGGCCCAGGTCCGGATAATATCGTGTCCTTGTGGCCTTAAATCTGCAGGGAAGTAATTTTCATAAATAGGATCTGGCCATCCAGCAATGGATAAAGGAGAAATGGAACTATCCATCCAGGTATCTAAAACATCTTCCTCACCTAAAAACTCACTGCAGCCACATTCACATGGGTCTTCTGGTTGTTTTTGAGTGGGATCAATAGGAATCATTTCCTCAGATGCTACATGAACTTTCCCACAGTCTTTACAGTACCATGCTGGAATTGGTGTGGCAAAAATCCTCTGACGGGAAATACACCAGTCCCATTCCATAGATTCTGACCAATTAAGTAATCTAATTTTCATGTGCTCAGGAATCCAATCCATAGTATTGGCTGCTTCTTCGACTTCTTTGGAGAGTTCTTTTACAGCTACAAACCATTGTTTTTTGACTAAAATTTCAATAGGAGTTTTACATCTCCAACATTGGCCAACATTCTGATCTACATTTTCCTTTTTAATTAAAAATCCTTCTTTTTCCAGATCTTCAATGGTCTGTTGTTTACATTGAGGCATGGTGAGTCCCTGGTATTTTCCAGCAACTTCAGTCATTATTCCTTTCTCATCAATGGCCTCAATAATATCCAGACCATATTTATTAACCCATGAAACATCAGTTTTATCACCAAAGGTACAGATCATGACTGCTCCTGTACCAAATTCCGGGTCTACCTCAGTATCAGTGATTATTTTTACATTCCGGCCAAATATAGGGACTTGAACTTTCCTACCAGCTAAATCCTGGTATCTTTCATCATAAGGATGTACAACCACCGCTACACAAGCAGATAATAGTTCTGGACGAGTAGTGGCAATCATTACTCCTTTTTCACCATCTTCTGCCGGAAAATCCAGGTAATTTAAGTAAGTGTCATTTTCCTGATATTCTACCTCAGCAAAAGCAATAGCTGTTTCACAACGAGGACACCAGTTAACTGGATGAATTCCCTGGTAAATCAGACCTTTTTCAAACATTTTAAGGAAAGATAACTGGGTTTTGTGCATATATTCTGGAGTCATGGTTACAAATTCCCTGCTCCAGTCCTGTGAAAATCCCATGGACTGCATCTGAGTTTTCATCATGGCAATATTGTCCCGGGTTAAATCTACACACATCTGCCTAAATTCTTCACGAGAAACGTCATTTTTCTTAATATTATTGGTTTCTTCCACTTTCACTTCCGTGGGAAGGCCATGACAATCCCATCCTTGTGGAAACATCACATCGAAACCTTTCATCCTTTTAAAGCGAGCATTCATATCAATGTAAGCCCAGTTTAAAACGTGACCCATGTGAATAGAACCCGTAGGATATGGTGGTGGGGTGTCAATTATGTATCTAGGGCGGGTCCCATCACCAATGAACTTGTGAAGTTGATTTTTTTGCCATATTGTCTGCCAATATTCTTCTTTTTTGTGGTCGTAATCCTTTGGAATAT
>JAHFBZ010000017.1 GCA_023249725.1 Methanobacteriaceae archaeon | reverse complement strand
TTTTCTTGCTTGGTTTGGAATTGTTTGGCCACTGGGGATGAAGCATAATAACCTATATTATCTTCTTCGCCTCTTTTTACCATATAACTTGGTGAATCAATCTTCTTACCATTTAAGGCAATGTGTCCATGGACAACAAAGATTCTGGCCTCTTTAGCAGTTCTAGATAGACCTTTTTGGTGAACCATAGTTTGTAATCTTCTTCGAAGAACATCTTCTACAGTCAGATCCAAAACGTTGTCTAGGTGAGCATTTTCTCCTAACATTCCAAATCGGATTAAGTGTCCTAATAACTGTTCTCTTTCCCCTTCAGTGTGTTCAGTAGAAAGACCCAGTAAGTACCTAGCGTCCCTTCTGTATCTCCGCACCATAGTTTCGGCTTTCCAAATTTCTTTCTTATTTCTTAAGCCATATTTGGTTGCCAGCTTATTTTCTTCCTTAATCCTTTCAGCATTCCATGGGTGAGGAGGAGTATCGTACTTTTTCCTTGCTTTTCTTGGATGTCCCATAACTATATCTCCTTAATAGTTTTTATTTGACAATGATCTTAGGAGATCTATTGCCTTCCTCTCCTTCTTCTTACACCAACAGAAGAACCTTTTCTGAATGTAGATTTGGTCCTTTGTCCTCTGACTGGTAAACCAACTTCGTGTCTTCTTCCTTTGTAACTTCGAGTTTTCTTCATTCTGTTTAAGTCATCTCGAAGAATCATTACAAGATCAGATTCAATTAAATGTTTAGTTTCACCAGTTACGTAATCTTTACGGCGGTTTAACATCCATTCAGGGACATCATATTTTTGAGGGTCTTTTAATGCTTCCTCAATTTTTAAAACATCTTCATCAGAAAGATATCCCATTTTTTGATCAAGGTCAAAGCCCATTGCAATACTGATTGCTCGGGATAATGCATTCCCAACACCTTTAATACCAGTTAAAGCGTTTTCTATGGTTTTATTACCGTTTACATCTCTTCGGGCAATACGAACCATATGATTAAAATCATCTTCCATTTTATTTAACCTCCAAATATAGAGCGAATTCGCAACGGGAAAGTGCAAATTCAAGACATTGACTAATGTCTGTTTTTTTCAAATTCATGTGTCAATTTATTTACGTGCAAAATATTGTCATAGGGGCAAGTCTTAAAAATACTTTAAAACTTGCTATATACCAATAAACGCCGGGACTGGGATTTGAACCCAGGCGGAGAGAATCTCCACAAGATTTCCAGTCTTGCGCCTTACCAAGCTAGACTATCCCGGCCTGTGATAATATGGGCTAAATAACCTATAATTACTACAACATTATAAACCGTTTTATAACTAGTAAAAAAATATATCATTCTTTTATTGTTTATAGTTATTGGTATTAAAATCCATAAGAGATAAAATATTATAGTTTATAGTTTTTAGATTTTGTATTAAAATCATGAAGAGAGCTATAAAAAATAGCATTTTAATTAATGAATTAATACATCATAGATTAAATAATTTTAACTTTATTTATCGAGTTTAGAAAACTTTGAGTATTAAATTCAATTAAAATTCTTGATAAAACAATGAGAATTAATATTTTATTTCATTACTCATTTCCATAGTTTAGGATATGTTTCAGGTTCCATAAAAACCTTTTTTACATCAATCATTATGCCTGTATCAGAATCTATTATTTCCTCAGCAGTTTCTAAACTTTCACCCGAAGCTACGAGTTCTCCTTTAAGAGTTTGAATTGCTACAGTAGTTCCTTTTTTTATATCTGCATTAAGACTCAAAATACCGCCAGAGGCTAATTTAGCTCCGTGACAAATAGCATCAACCGCTGAATCTCGAATAATAACCTTAGGAAGATGATCCGCTGCTTTTTCCATAGGCAAAATGCATTTTCTAATTAAAGATTCATCATTATCTTCTTTCCAGTAATGATAAGCATCAGTAAGATCATGTAATGTGGTGAGTGTGTCATCCTCAACAAAAGATCCAGCTCTAGTTCTTCTCAATTCTGCCATGTGGGCGCCTATTCCTAGGGCTTCACCAATATCGTGACAGTATTTACGTATGTAAGTTCCAGCCTCACATCCAATTTTAAAAAGAACATCTTGACCATCAATTTCAAGAATATCTGCATAATAAACAGTTCTAACCCTTAATTCTCGCTTAACCGCAGATTTTAAGGGAGGAGTTTGGAAAATTTTGCCCTGGAATTCATCAAATATATCTCTAATTTGCTCCTCATCAATCTCCCTGTGAAGTCGCATTAGACAGACATACTCTTTTCCAGCCGCCAGTAATAATTGTATTACTCTAGTGGCATTATTTATCCCAATAGGTAGAATACCTGTAACCTTAGGATCTAAAGTCCCACCATGTCCTGTCTTTTGAGCATTAAGAATTATGCGTACCCATGAATCAATTTCATGAGAAGTAGGTCCAGACGGTTTGTCCAGGTTGATAATTCCTTTTCTCAAATGATCTTCTATGGGACGAGATTCAGGCCAGCATCCATACTCAGGATTAGTTTCACTTTCGGCCTTTATAAGAAAATTTTCCATTTGAATAACCTTAAGAGATAACCTTGATAGGCGTTGATCTAGCATGAAATGAGTCATCTATTTATTTATTTTTTATTTATTTTTTTGGGAATAAAATTAATTATGAAAATATCTAAATCATAATTACTTAATTATAAACAGAATATCCCTCAATTAAACCTATATCAACGCCAAAAAGATCATTTATTTAGAGCTTCTAGCTCTTTTTTGATCTCTTCAGGATCTTCAGATTTAATTTCTAATACTTGGTCTACAGGTTCCAAGTGTTGTATGTTGCATCTGCGGTTTTTTACAGAAACTCCTACAACTTCTACGAATTTTTCATCAACTATTTCTACAACTACACATTTTTCGCCGGCTTCTCTGCCTGCGGTTTTAATACATACTCTTCCTACTTCTATTGCTGGCATATTAAATCACCTTTGTAACTTTTGCTATTATCTCGGCGACGCTATTAGCTTGAAAACTATTAGTATTCAAGATTAGATCATACACGTCTAAATTGTTAATGTCAATATTATGAATCTCTTCGTATCTTAGAGCTTCACTATCTTCACGTATTTGGATTTCTTTCTTAACGACTTCAACTGGTTTGGATTCCCTTTGACTAATTCTTTCAGAACGCACATCAAAAGGGGCTATCATCCATACCTTTACATCGGCATCCACAAAGTATGCAGAAAGTCTTCCTTCAACAATTAGATTTTTTGACTTTTTAGCCAATTTAGCCTGTCTATGATCAATTTCAGTGTCAATATTTATGTCATCTTCGGCAAGTTTACTGAATTCCAATACATCCATTCCCTTTTCAGCTGCCATCTGCCGGAAAATATCTCCTGCAGAGACAAAAGGAATGTCTAAATTTTCAGACAGTATTTTAGCAGCAGTGGTTGTACCAGTGCCTGCTAAACCGCCGATTGTTATGATCATTAGGACCTTGCCTCTGTTTTAAAGAGTTTACGAGAACATTCAGAACATAAATATCCACCGTAAGGTCGGTTAGGTCGTTTTTTAGTCTTAGCTAATTTTTTTATCTCATATGGTCGTCCTCGAGGGACACCATGGAGTAATTTCCCACACTCACCACAAACGTGCTTGCTGGGTTTTTTCTTTTTGTATCTTAAAACTGTTTTTCCACCAGGAGTCCTTTTGAAGGTCCTCTTGTATGATCTGGATCTAAATCTATTTGCTGGCATTTAATCTCTCCTAAATTTAAGTTATCATATGAAAATATAATTATGAGTAATATTTCAGATTTAATAATACATTTAAATTAATAAATTTATTAATTAAATTTAAAATAATTCATTGGAAATTACATTCCTCCTTTTAAGCCCATGAACTTACGGAATATTTGGGACATGGCAAAGGAACATAATATATACCATCCTAACCATCCTAAAGCTCCTGTAGGCACAGCAATACCACTATTTCCATAGAAGAAACCAGCAATATATTGCCAAAACGGCACTAAAAGTACATAATATGCTATTTGAGGAAGAACAACGATGGTTTGGAGAATATGTGGCTCCTGAGACATCCAATAAAACACGATAAATATAGGAACCATGGTCACAAGCATAGGTTTAAAGGACATAAACATCATGTCTTTTTGTTTTCCCATCATCTCCATCTGTTGCTTTTGCATTTTTTCCATGGATTTAGAGTCGCCTGATTTCTGAACTTCCCTCATTTCCTGCTGAAATTCCTGCATTTCTTTTTTTATTGATTCTAATTTATCTTGATCCACTAATAATTTATTAGCTAAAGTAATAAAAAAAGCTACTAGAGTAGAAATCAAGAAAATTGTGAATATGGGATTGTTTGGATTAGGATCCATCGCAATGATTGGTCCAAAAATCGCATTCAAAGGCCCATAAATTATTTCATACACCATTTTTATTTCCTCTTGTTAGAATCATGAATGAATTTTTCATATAATATTATTTTTATTTAATGATTAAATCAATTATAAATTAATAATTGATTATATAAATAAAATTACATTTAATGAAGCTTTTAACATGATTCATTTGAAATCAAGTAATTTTACAGTAATTGCAATTTGAATCAGCTTAATAAGTATTTATTTTAAAGTTTCCACCATATCTGCAACTGAATTATCAAGTTGGTCATTATGGTTTTCAATTATTTTCACTGTTGCACCAGTAAGGGCAGCATATGCCATAGAAACGGATCTATTCATTTCTTGATGAAGATTTATGTCCTTCAACATTTCCATGTCTCGTGTACGAGTAATATCACTAATCCTTCTTAGTAAAATCTCGTCGGCATCTGCTTCTATTAACACGAAAATATCTGGTTGGAGCTCTTCTAAAACCCATTTTGGAAGTCCCGGCAAAAAACCAGCAGGTGTTTTAATAGTACAATGCGTATCCACGATTATGTTATTTAGCTTTGACCTTTCTTTTATACTTTTTGCTGCACTTTTTTGAATTTCTTTTTGGACATCAGAAGAAAGCAATCTCAATTCATCTCTATCTTCCACAATCCCCTTTTCCTGAGCAATCTGTAGCATTGCATCCCCATAATTAACATTTATATAATCAAGGTTTTCCAATGCATGGTCTAAAACCGTCGTACTTCCAGATCCAGGAATTCCTGCAATAACAACTACTTTCATTTTACTAACTCCTATAAATTAACTCAGAAAAGATTAGTCTCCTAAGAATTTTCTTAACATAGGGTGCATATCCATAAGTTGTTCCTGAGCAATCTCTTCATACAACCGGTAAACAATTCCCACAGTAAGTAGCACACCAGTACCCCCACCTAAAGCTCCAGTAAGGTCTGCTCCAAAAGCAAGAAGACCTACAAATGCACCACCAAGTACGGTTATAGCTGGTATGTATTTCTGTAAAATCTTTTCAAACTGCCTTCTACTGCTTCTAAAGCCAGGAATCTGCATTCCCATTTGATGAAGTTGTTTAGCAACAGCTTTAGGTCCTATATTACTTAATTCCACCCAAAGTACTGCAAACAATATGCACATTGCTATAAACACTAAACCATAAACTAAAACATGCAAAGGCTCGGTTATTAACATATCCAAACTACGTGGGGGAGTTAATAAATAAGCCAGACCACTGACCGCTTGTCCATTGGATATAGTTCCTAAAATAGGGTATCCAATTTTCTGGAAAATGTTGGCAAATAGCTGCACATTAAGTAGTAATGCACTAGCTAAAATAACCGGCATATTACTAGCATATATAAATCTTAAAGGGTATTTACCTCTGGCTCCCTTAACTCTACCCGAAGATAGTGGGATTTCTATTCTCATACTTTCAGCATATACTACTACCAAAAATACTATAATAACTGCAAATACTGGAAGTAAATAGTCAAATGACGGAGACCCCGTGGTTAATGAGTATATAAATGCAGGTATTTTTCCCGCAGGAACACCAGGTTGAGTTGGTGAAGAAAGTACGTTGAAAGATCCCACAATAATTTCTTGAGATACACTTGCTGCAATGAAAAGACCAACACCACTTCCAAATCCCCATTTAGAAACAACCTCATCCAGAAAGATTATTAAAATCCCTCCAATGGTCATTTGCAATATGAGAATCCAGATATATTGTGGACCTATAGCTGCTATTGCTCCGGTTAATACCATTACCATAGCTTCAAAAAGTGTAAATATGATAGCCAGGAGTTTTTGAGCTCCTTGAAACAAAGCCTTATCTTCATGCTTGGAAAGATCCAGATTTAAAATCTTACCACCCACCAGCAACTGCAACACTATAGATGCAGATACAATAGGACCTATACCCAGAGTCAGAATGGATCCAAAACTACCTGCCATGACCGCTCTTAATTGAGCAAATTGATCCACAGCAATGGGACTTAACCCATATAAAGGAATCTGGCAAAGTATAAAATATAATACTAGGATTATTGCTGTCCATTTAAGTTTTTCCTTAAATGAAATGCGATGTTCTGGGTTTTTTACTTGTGGTAAAATAGAAAAAATCGGCTGTAGTTTCTCTATCAATTATTTCACTCCTTAATAAAAATTTTACTAAAATAAATAATAAAAAATTAGAGAGTTACTGATTCTCCACCAGCTTCCTGAATTTTCTTTTCAGCTAATCCAGAGAATTCCGGGGATTTTACTAAAAGAGCTTTAGTAATTTTTCCTTGGCCTAATACTTTATTGTATCCAAGATTAGTGACATCAATTACAATGACATCATTCTCTTTTTTGGCCAGTCCTTGTTCAAGTAATTGCTCTGATTTTTCATCCAAGTAACTTAAATTTACAGGGATAACATCTTTTACTGATTTTTGAGGTCTTTTGAAACCGTATTTTCCAAAGTGTTTTGGATCGTATTTAACAATCCAAGTCCAACGGTGTTTGTGGCTTCCAGCCATACCTCTTCCACCACGGTGACCTGCTCCTCTTCGCTTCTTAGAACAGCCACCACCAATGGTTCTGGACCCTCTCATTTTGTTTATTTTCCGTTTAGTTCTAATCATTTTAAAATTCTCCTGGAATTTAATTAAACTGAAATTTTAATAATAAATATTAAACTAAAATTTTTGTAATAATAAAATATTTATAAAAATTTCTATTATATCAGGATTTGGATTAATTGATTGAATATAATAAATTAGGATTACACCATCTTTTTGATGAGTGTCCTAATTTCTTCTTTTCGGTATCCTAGACTTCCACCTTCTTGGAAAGCATTTTTAACGCCTTCATATCCTTTTCTTGGAGGGTGTAATCTGAATACTTGCTTTATATTAGCATCCTCTAATGTTATTTCAGATTCGAGAATTGCCTTAGCAAATTCTTCAATAGAAGAATATTCAGTATTTTCCTTTATATATTCCTCAGTGATTTTGTCTCCACCAGCAACTCGTCCTCTTTTTGTAATGAGTTGAGTTAAAGTTTCTAGATCAATTTCACCCCAAGTTATATAATCCTTAGATTTCAAGAGCATTCCCTTGAAACTTGGGTTTTCATTAATTAGAACGGCGTGATTAATCCTGGTGAGTCTTAACATATCCATGGTAGCTGCGATGTCTTTTTTGACACCGACCGTACCTCTTACCCTTACTACTGCTAGCATATTATCACCATTTAACTGTTATTAGCTGGTACAAACACCCAGATTTTTTAAATCTTTTTTCTGGGCTTTGACTCTGCTCAACTGTTTTAATGCATCAAAGGTTGCACTGGCAAAGTTAACTGTAGTCTGAGTTTGACCACTGGTTTGGGACCATAGATCATCTATTCCAGCCAGTTTCATGATGGTTTTTCCAACATTTCCTATAGCCAGTCCTACTCCTCCAGGAGCAGGCATTATAGTAACCCTGACACTTCCGCTTTTTCCAGACACTTTGAATGGAACTGTGTGTTCTCTTCCACAAACACAACCCCAGTCTCCACAGCCTCTTCTAACTTTGATAATGTTATATTTAGCGTCATCAACAGCTTTTCTGATAGCAGGTCCAACTTCTCTAGCTTTACCTTGACCTAAGCCAACATAGCCGTCTTTATTTCCGACAGCTACGATAACTCGGAAGTTAACTTTTCTTCCGGATTTATGCATCCTTTGAACCAAGTTAACATCCATAACTTCTTCTTCTAGATCTGGGAGAAGCTTATCTACGATTTCTAGCTCCATTATAGGAAGTCCTTTTTCAAATATCTCATCGATATCGGTAATTACTCCTTCCTTAACTAAGCGTCCTAAATTAGTTTTAGGCTCCCACTCTTCTTTGTTATAGTTCATGATTATACCTCAGCCTCGTCAATCTTTTTCTTCATATCTTCAAAGTGATCAGGTAAATCAACTGGTGAAAGTCCTTTATCTAAATATTGGGAGAACTTTTTCTTTAGCTCTTCTTCATCTAAAGACTTAGCATATTCTGCTACGTGTTCACCGGTTATTCTGCTCTCATCAGGGAGAATAGATTCTCCATGAGGAATATATAAACCTGCGTCAGATGCACCTTTAAGAGCTGCAAAAACTTTTGAGCCTTTAATTGCTGGTTTTAATCCAATATCTAAAACCGCTGCTTCAACATCATTACTTAAAGCTTTTTTAGCACATAAGTAACCTGTTAAATAAGCTGCTGAAGTATTTTTAGTTCCAGCTAACCATCCTAATCTTTGTAGTTCTTTGGAATGAGCTGAAACAACAGTCTCATCACCAGATTCTGCCACATTGATTATTTGAGCAATAACGTGATTATTAGAAATTCTGACAACCAGTCTTGACTTGTCAAGATCGATTAATCTTAATCTAGCATGATAATCAGTTTTTCCTTCTCTTCTTCTTCTAAATGCTACTTTATATCTTGATCCGTGTGCCAACTTAATTCCTCCTACTTCCTGAGCAAGTCATGATCCCGGGCATAGGTTTTCATGTAAGATTTACTTCTGAAGGCACCGCCCTTTGCCATTCTGTAGAGTTTACGATATGTAGTAGTATTAATTTCCCGGTCGTCTCTCATCTGTTTAAGGTCCTTTCTCAAGGCCCTTATGGTAGTCATCCAAGCTTCTTTCTTGGGTCTTCGAGCACCTTTTGCTCCTTTTATACTACCTCTACCTTTTCTTCTTCCCTTGCTTTTTTGCTGGGCTATTTTCTTTGACCTATAACTGCTTATACCCTGTTGAGGTTTAGCCCTAATTACCTTGTTGTCTATTAGCTGCTTCACGCTTTCCCTGGTTATGGCCCGTGAAACTTCTTCTATTTGTTCAGGATCAATCCATACACGATTTACCCCTACTTTCAGGATATCTGCAGCTAATCTTTTCTGAGTAGTAAGATTCATTTAAGAAACCTCCTTTTTCAGCGTTGAGCTGATAAAATGACTTGAAACATGGATTTATTAATATAATAATTAATATTAATGCATTTAATTACATATTATCCATTAGATTCAAGTATACCCTTTATCATGAAATGCAGTGCATTTCATTGGATTGGTTTTAACATGAGTCCATTGAAGCCATAATTATCAAAAATCATGTTAATTACAGATTCAATGCACTGAAATTATTTAAATTTCCCTTTAACCAAATCCATATGTCCAATAATTTATTCTATAATTTTGAATTAATGATTTAAATTATAATCAATGTATTTTACAAGATTTTATTTAAATTTTTATAATTATATTTATAATTATATTAAATTCCAATTATGGACATAGCTCAAAAACTGGGCATTATTTGTTAAATATTTTAATGCCAAGTTCTTTTGCTTTTAATAACATCATTTCCTTTTTTCTTTTTCCAACAGTGGAACTAATTCTTCCTGCTTGAATACTAGGATCCAATTTTTCCAATTCTTTTACATTACAAACAAGAATATCTTGATAACCAGAAGGGTGTAAACCTCTTGTAGCTTTGGGAGATCCATAACCAACAGTAGGCATGGCAGGTTTACCCTTTTCATATCTCCTCATTTTACTGGTTTTTCCCCGGGCCCTTCTCCACTTTTGACCCAGCTTTTTATATCTGGCGTATTCTTGCCTTTTGAATTTTTTCTTCATTCAAATCACCATAAGTTTTCATAGCCCTATTCTTTACTAGTAAGGTAAATACCATCTTGGAAAACCCTGGGATCTCTTCCCTTAATTTTAGTGGCTTGTTCCAAATTAGCCATGGTTTGACCCACGTCTTCCTTATTAATACCAGTAATTGTTACTTCTTCACCTTTCACTTGGACTTTTGCACTTCCCACTATTTTAGCGGTACGAGGATATCTCTCCCCGAGGAAGTTTTCTATAGTAACTTTATTTCCAGTCACTTTAACAGTCATAGGAAAGTGAGCGTATACAATTTTCATATGATAAGTAAATCCATCAGTTACACCATGAATCATATTAGTGATATGTGAACGGATAGTGCCTATCATTGCTTTATCCTGTTTTTTAGGAAACTGAGTTTCCAGGACTACTTTATCTTCTTCTTGTTTTATGGTGATGTTTGGGTAAATGAACTTCCTGGAAAGCTTCCCTTGAGGCCCATTTACATTTACCTCATCACTTAGGGTAATATTTACGCCTTCCGGGACTTCTATTTCTTCCCGAATTACAGCTGCTAGAACCATCATATCACCTAATATATGTATGCCAGTAATCTGCCACCAATACCCTTTTCTTTAGCTTCTTTGTGGGTCATTATTCCCTGAGGGGTGGTAACAATAATTATTCCGAAATTTTTAGCTGGCAAGTATCTTTTTTCGAATTTTTCAAATTCATCTTTCTTAACGGCATGTCTAGGTTTTACAACCCCACATTGGTTAATATTACCTTCTAAGTCCACAATGAACTTTCCAGCTTTGCCGTCATCTACATATTCAAATTCACCAATGTAGCCTTCTTTTTGCATAGTCCTTAAGACTCGCCCTATCAATTTAGAAGCAGGGGAAATATTACATTTTCCATTTCCCTGCAACTCATTGTTTCGCATATTAGTCAGGGCATTTGCGAGAGGATCCATAAGAGTCACATTAAACACCTCTTTCCTGTACTAGTTGTACTTTTTAAATCCGATTTTCGGTGCGAGTTCTCTGAAGCACTGTCTACATAACATGAGCCCGTATCTTCTAACCAGAGCAGAGTGATCTCCGCATCTTGAACATTTTCTGGATGCCTTTCCGTATTTTCTTGGCATAAATCTCACCCTTAAACAATATTAACCTGGAATTTTTCCTGCATAAATTTCATGGTTTCTTCTTTTTTTACCATATGTTTAGCTGGGATTTTTTTCCGTTGAATTTTCCTTCTTTTAATTCGGTATCCTGGTTTTTCAAAGGTAATTGATAAGTTCATTCCAAAAATACCAATATCTGGATCGTACCTCATTCCAGGGATATCAATATGTTCATTTATTCCAAATGAAACATTACCCTGAGCATCAAACTGTCTTGATTTCAGTTTGTTACCTATACCATCTAATATCATTTTAATAGCTTTATCTGCTCTTTCGCCCCTTAGGGTTACTTTGCAAGCTATAGGTTGATGTTTTCTTATACCGAATTCAGGATTAGTAACTTTAGAGTAAGTTCGAACAGGATTCTGACCAGTCATATTATTTAAAAGCTTTTCGGCCCTGACCAGTTGTTCTCCACCTTCACCAACACCAATATTCATGGTGGCTTTGGCTATTATTACTTCTTCCATTGGGTTCATTTAGTTTCCTCCAGGAAGTGAAATAACAGGTTCGTCTTTTCCAATAACGAAAACATAATCTTTTAATGTTAGGAAAGTTTTATTTTTTTCAGTTTCCATAACAACTGTGTTAGGCATGGAAGATTTGGTTATATTAATTTCCTTAATTTTACCAATCTCACCAGTGTGTTTACCACCAGTAACCAGACCAATAATACCTTCTTCGAATTTTATAGCTTCTAAAATTTCTTGTTCAGGTACTTTGAGCTTTACCACATCACCCGCAGAAAGCTGATCCTCAGTAATAGAGTTCCGGCCATCATGTAAGTTAAGTTGGGTTTTACCGTCTTTAACAGTGGTTTTGTTTTCAATTTTACATAATTTAAATTCTACATTTTCCTGTGTGATAGGATGTAAAATTAATCTTCCCTTTGCATCAGGCAGTACTCTGTAGACTCCGCCATTTTTAGGAATCTGTAATACGTCCATGAAACCAACAGGGAATTTATAGTCCTTCCTTACTTCACCATCTACCAGTATCTCACCACTATTAATGATTCTCTTAGCTTCCCGGGAATTATCAGCAATTCCCAGAATGTCCCTAATGACAATCAATAAAGGTAGTGAACTTTCTATTGCGTGAGGTCCAGCAGCAGGTTTAACTGTCCATTTATCTTCTTTTGGATGAATGGGCCAGTGTTTAGGAGATTTATAACGCTTAAGATGTTTTCTTGATCCCATCTTTGCCATATTATCTCTTCCTTTCCATAATTTTGTTTCTTTTTTCGTCTTTTAAATCCATTTCCACAATAACCAAGTTAGATGGGTGAATTGGGAAGAAAACTGGATTTCCGTCAGGTTTTTGTGTGGTAGCACCTTCTACTCGTACACGGTAGTGTTTAAGGTCTACTTTTTCCACTTTTCCTTCGTGATCTTTAAAATCGCCGCGCATAACCTGCACAGTGTCCCCAGTTCTCACAGGAAGAGATCTTCGACCAAATTCTTCTCGAAGATCCTTGCTTAAGGTTACACTCATTAGTTTGTGGCGTGCGTGTAAAGGTGCATTGTAAATGTATTTCCTTTGTTTTCTAGGTTGTTTTGACATTTAATCACCATTAAACAATTATACTAGCCGCGCTTCCTACAGCAGGCCATCGGTCTGCCGCTTCTTTAGCTACTGGTCCTCTGATTTCGGATCCTTTGATCACGCCTTCAGGACTTATAATTACAGCTGCATTATCTTCAAATTTAATTCGTAGACCATCAGCACGTCGGTATTCTTTTTTCTGTCTCACAACAACCGCAGTCATGACTTCTTTTCGCATGTCCACAGATCCTTTTTTGACAGAGACAATAATCATGTCGCCAACTCCAGCCACATCTAGTCTCCTTCGAACACCTTTGTACCCTTTTACAGATATAATCTCTACTTCTCGAGCACCAGTATTGTCAACACATTGTAGTCGGGCACCAACAGGTAGAGCTTTGGTTACATTAGATGTAATAGCCTTCATTTATTTCTCTCCCTTTACCTCAACCACAACAAAATGCTTGGTCTTACTTAAAGGCCTGCATTCTGCTATTTTTACTGTGTCACCTACTTGTAACTCAATACAATCTGGTTTGTGAGCTTTAATTCTTGATTTTCTTTTTTCATATCTTTCGTATTTACTAATGAACTTGTAAAAACTTCTTTCCACAGTAATGGACCTTTCAGCCTTATCATTAGTAACTATTCCTTCCAGTACTTGTCCTCTGACGGGTAAAGACCCGTGAAAAGGGCAGTTAGGATCATTACATTCGGATTTAGGTTCTGGAACCTCGATGCCAACCATATTATCACCAATTAAATTTTCCTAAATTTCTTTTTAATTCTGTCTTCAGGGCGACTTACCAGAATTTTACCATCAATCTCAACTTTTTGTCCTTCAGGGGTTTGGAAATGAAAAATTGCAACATTTTTAGGAATGATGGACTCATGCCTATCATCCACTTCAACACGAATTGTATTTCGAGTTTCGTCAACAACTTTTCCTTTTATTCCTACCAGCCCCATATTAGAGCTTTCAACTATTTCAACAGTTAAACCAATTAGTTCATGCTGAAATAAATTTTGTGGAGTTATCATATTGCCCAAGCATTATATTTTAAATTGAGATTTGAATAAAATTTGGAATAAATGAATTTTAGAAACTAATTAAACAACTAGAATTCTAATTTATTCAATTATCTTCTTCTATTATGTTTCCTATCCATTTCTCGAATTTCAATAGTATCGGATGAAAAACCCAGGTTAGCTAGAACTTCTTTAACTCTCCTTTTATGGTCCCCTTGAAGTTCTATCTGACCTTTTTTAGCTGTGCCACCACAGGCACACCTGGCTTTTAATTCCTTAGTAAGTTCCTTAATGTCGATATCGTGCTCGTCTATGCCCTCTACAATGGTCATCAGTTTCCCGAATCTTCTTCGTACTGTAAATACTTTAACAGTCTGAACTTCTCGTGCTATTTCTTCACAGACGCAGAGTTCATCTGGAAGACCACATACATCGCAGATTTTCATTTATGTCTCCTTCTGTTTTTCATTCATAATAGTAAGAACGCGAGCAATGGTCCTTTTGAGTTCCTTGATTTTTCCAGGATTTTCATAGACCCCTGATGCAGAACTTTTGGAAATGTTTTTAGCATATTCTGCTTTGAGTTCACCCAGCTTCTTCTGAATCTCATCAATATCCATTTCTCTTACATCTTTACTTCTTAAGATAGCCATTTTTTTCATCCCTAAAAGTATTATTCCGATTTTTCTGGCTTTTCAGAAGATTCTGGTTCGGTTTCAGTCTCTTCAGCAGCTTCAACATCTTCAGATACTTCTCCTTCCTCAGAAACCACATCAGTTTCCTCAGGAACATCTTCAGATACTTCTTCTTCAGAAACCACATCAGTTTCCTCAGGAACATCTTCAGATACTTCTTCTTCCTCAGATTCTTCAACTACTTCAGATACCTCTTCAGTCTCTTCGATTTCTTCTTCAGATTCTTCTAGTTCTTCTAGTTCCTCTTCAGATTCAACCAGTTCTACTTCTTCAGTAGATTCCAAAGGTTCTTCAGTTACTTCAACTTCTACAGTTTCTTCAGTTTCAATTACAGTTTCTTCAGTTTCAATTACAGTCTCTTCAATAGTCGGAGCTAAAATATCAACTTTATCTGGTAGAACTGCACCCGGTGGCATGATTCTAACATAGATTCCTAAAACACCAGGTTTGAGTTGTACAGTAGCAAAACCTTCTTTTACTAAACGAATGGAAGGTTCACCACATTTTTTGATGTAACCATCGGAAAACTTAGCAGTAGCAGATCTTGCACCCCTAATTTTACCGGATATGGTTACTTCTACACCTTGAGCACCGGACCCCATAATTCTTCGTATGGTGGTATAGGCCACTCTTCTAAAATGCATACCTCTCTGCAACATGTTTGCAATTTTGTAGGCCATGATTTTAGGGTTTAGTTCAGGAACATCCACTTCTTTAACTTCTACTTGTGGGTTTTCCAAATCAAATTTGGTTTTTAAGTTTTGAGTTATACCTCGAACAGTTTTTCCGCCTCTTCCAATAACCATTCCTGGTCTTTCAGCATAAACAACTACCATAGTCCCTAGGGGAGTAACTTGAACTTCCATTCCACCGTAGCCGGCTCTTTCGAGTTCACTTTGTAGATATTCATCAATTCTAGTTCTTCTAAGGCCCTCTGTGACAAAATCCTTTTCTATCATGTAAATCTAAGCCTCCCCTAAGACAATCTGCACGTGGGTAGTGGGCGTATTATTCGGGCTTGCTCTTCCAAAAGCACGGGGAGTCCATCCCTTTAATATAAAACCACGATGACTAGAAATGTGCATGATTTTTAGGTTTTCGGCGTCCAATCCCTTGTATTCTGCATTAGCTTCAGCGTTTTCCAAAACTTTTAATATTTGAGTGGCAGCTTTAACAGGGTAACGACCACTAGGCCATCCTGTTAATCCCTTACGGTGACCAACCTTTTTGTTGTGTCTTTTGAAAGGGACAGCTTTATCCATCTGAATAACCTCTTCCAAATAAACTTTGGCGCTTTCGAGTTTTTTCCCTCTAAGTTCCCTGCACAATTCCACAGCGTGTTTAGGGGAAATTTTTAAAGATTTCCCAATCGCCTTGGCAGTTTTGGCCTTATCGTCTTCGTTAAAAGCATAATTAATTTTAGCCATTGTTTATTCTCCTTATTTAAGAGGCACGAACATGGATGATCTGGTAGCTCCCATTCCGGGGTCTCCGTGTTCAACTTTTTGTCGTGTAGGTGCAAATTCCCCAAAGTAGCAACCAATCATTTCAGGTTGGATTTGTACTTGAACAAATTCTTTACCATTGTAAATACCAAAAGTTATACCTACCATTTCTGGTAGAACAATCATGTCTCTACAGTGAGTTTTAATAATTTGAGGTCTTCCACCTTTAGTACCTTCTTGTCCTTGTTTTTTTAATTTTCTAATTCTTTCTAGTACCTTTTTTTGCCTTGGTAAAAATCCTCTTTTCAGAGATCTCCTCTGTCTGGATGGTAATATTTCTATAACCTTATCCAGAGGCATTTCTTGTAATTCTTCCAAAGTGTGATTGCGATACTTAAATTCTTTACGTGCCAATAAGCCACCTCCTAATAGTTGTGGTTATCTCCTCTTACCTGTTCTTCGAGCCGCGATTGAACCGACTTTTCTTCCTGGTGGGGCATGTCTGGATACGGTTGTAGGTCGTCCAGGGTGCTGCCTATTTCCACCACCGTGTGGGTGATCCACTGCATTCATGGCCACTCCTCTAACAGTGACACACTTTTTACCTTTAGCTTTCAAAGCATGGTAACGGTTACCTGCTTTAAGGAATGGTTTTTCTCTTCTTCCTCCACCAGCTACAACGCCTATAGTGGCCCTGCACTTAGGATTGAATGCTTTTAACTCACCAGATGGAAGCTCAATAACTGCTTTATCCACATCATGAGTGATCAAAGAAGCATAAGTTCCAGAAGATCTTACGAGTTTACCTCCGTCTCCTGGACGATTTTCAATATTATATATGGGAGTACCTTCAGGAATTTCTCCTAGGGGTAATGAATTTCCAGGACTGATTGGTGCTGAAATTCCACATGCTACCTCATCACTAATTTGAATACTTTCCGGAGCTAAAATAAGTCTTTTTTCCCCATTTTCAAATTTTACTAATGCTACAGGAGCACTTCTTCCAGGGTCGTGCATAATATTTGCAACTTTACCCTTTAAGATGCCTTCTTTCTCTAATGAATCATAGGAACGGTACTCTATCTTACCTTTAAATCTGTGAGAAGCACTTCTAAAAGTAGAAGTTCCCCTACCTCTTCTTTGTGAAATTAAACGTTTTCCCATTTTTTTTCCTCCAAGTTGCTGACTATATTAGCTTAGAATACTCCCATCTTAACAGCAATATCTTCTGCTTTGTCCTCAGAAGAAAGCTTAATGTAAGCTAATTTTATTCCTTTGGAGTTTATATGAGTATTAACCTTTTCCACCTTAACATCATAGAGTTCTTCACAAGCCCTTTTAATGTCAGATTTCTCACTGGTTCTCAAAACTACAAAAGTCAGTTCATTGTTTTGATCGATTAAGTTCATGGTTTTTTCAGTTACATGAGGTTTTACAATAATTGCATAAGGATCCATAATATTCACCTTTTTCTTAAAATAGGGAATATTGCCCTATTGGAAGAGTTCCCCCAATTTTTCTATAGCAGATTTGGTGAAAACTGTTAATCTTCCAGGATGAGTTCCGGGAGCTAATAATTCAGCATTAAGATTTTCTACTAAAACCACATCAACGCCTGCGTGGTTTCTAGCACCTAAGCTGATTCCTTTGTCTTCACCCACAACTATTAGAGGTCCTTTACGGGTCTTATATTTACGACCTCGCATTTTACCTTTACCAGATCTAATTTTTTTTCCTTCTTTAGCTCGGACAACATCATCGATTATGCCTAACTTTTTGAAAATTTCCCTGGTTTCTTTAGTTTTCTTGACCTTGCAGAGCTCATCATCAACCACCATTGGAATTTGAGGCACATTTTCTACTTTGTGGCCTCTATTCTCAACAATTTCTGGGTTAACTGTAGCTGCTAATGCAGACCTGATAGCAAAACGCCTTTCTTTCCGGTTGATTTTCTCATGGTAGTTTTTTTGTGGGCGTGGTGGATGTGCTCTCCTACCGCCAACAACATGAGCTACAAATGCTGCTCTAGAACCAGAACCTTTAATACGAGGAACCTTAGCAACACCACGTCCAGAACCGTATGACTCTGCAGTAGTCCTTTTACCAGCCATTGGGTCGGAACCCCATGGTTGAATCCGGGCAGTTTGTGATGAGATAACAGCTCTTTTTATAAGGTCCGGCCTAAATTCTTCCTGGAATATTTCAGGCAGTTCAATCTCTTCTGTGACTTCGCCTTCCAATGAATAAACCTTAATTTTTTTCATTTAAACCACTCTAATTAAATTAAACACCTTGTTTAGATGCTGTACTGATGTAGTTAATCTGAGGAGCGTCACTATTTTTTCCATTGGATCTAATAGCTTTTCTTAGAATAATTAATCTTTTTGAAGGGCCTGGAACTGATCCTTTAATGATTATGTAATCATTTTTGACCAGACCGTACTTAACAAACCCTCCAGCTGGGTTAACAGCGTCTGCCTCAGATGCTTCACCGATTTTTAATATTTTTTTATTATATTCAGTTCTTTTGTGATATCCCATTTGACCAGCTTGGGCAACAGTCCACATAGTTCTGGAAGGAGTCCAAGGACCTATGGAACCAACATGCCGCGCTTTACTACTTCTAGCAGCTTTACCGTACTGAATCCGAATACCCCATCTTTTAACTGGGCCCTGGAAACCTTTACCTTTAGTTATAGCAATGGAGTCAACATATTCTCCATCATCCATAATATCTTTGGCACTAATTTCTTTACCCAGCATTTCAATGGCAAAATTAAGTTGTTCATCAGGGGTTTTGCCCCCGACACCGCATTCAAATATTTCCGGCTTTTTCTTAGGTACGCTGGTTACTTTGGGATTAGTGTTAATTAAAACTCGTATCTCAGCAACATGTTGCAGGTTTTCTTTAATTTTTTCCACTGCAGCATCTTTATTGTATTCTTTAGGAAGTGATATCTTCCTTGATAGTTCTTCATTTAAATTGTCAGCGAGAACATCTCCCATGGCTTTTAAACCACGAGTAGTATTTTCATAAGCCCTGATACCCATCACACATATGGGTGGTACTTCTAGAATAGTGACAGGTGTAGAAATCTCCATTCCCTCAGTTGGGGAATTTTTAGTATTATCTACCATCATAACGTGAGTCATGCCCACTTTATATCCAGCAAGACCCAATAATCTCGGCTCATTGGCCATTGGCCAGGACTTGATTCTTGGTGTCTCTTTGGCTGCTCGCTTTCTAGGACTAAATGCAACTGATCCTTTTCTTGGTTGATGATGTCTAGCCATTTATTTTACCTCCTTACATTCACAATTTTATTTCCATTTTTTGATTAATCTGAGTTTAAGAGCAAGTTAAAAACAGACAAAGTCGCTAAAACTGCTTCTTCTGTCCTTACAGTTTTGGTGCCTTGAAGAGGTATAGTATTCACTTCTAAGTCCACCAAATTCTGACTTCCAATGTCATCAGGTAAGCCAGAATAAGGACCACCAAACAAAATAGCCACATGTTTGGCGTTTTGTACCTTAAATTTCACTTCATCTAAAATAGAAGTTATCGGTGCAGCATTACGGGATGTTGCCACCACAAAATCCGGTTTTACTGTCTTTAAACTTTGGTGAAGATTATTATAATTAGATAATGTCTCATATCCCCAGTACTCATTTTCTGGTTCATCCGGTTCGACTATTATCTCTTTACCCAGCTTGGTTACTCGAAAGCTTAGTATTTTGTTTACAGTTAGTTGTTCCTTGCAAAAAGCGGTTTTATCCGCCCCTATGTCAACGAAGGTCCCTTTTCTGGTTCTTTTGAGTGTTAGTCCCTGTCTGTAATCGCCTTCGCCGGGTTTCCCTGTGGGGTGGTGTGGAGTTCTAAGTGGTGGGAGTAAACCCACATGCTTTAACTCATTCCTTATCGGAAATACCTTCTTTCGAAGATACTGAGGTGTATTCATATAAGTGAGAATATCACTAATAAATTTTGCCTCTATCTTGTTTGCATCGTCATGATACACTACAATCCGGTCTGCATTGAATATAGCTGCGGATCTCGCAATCACTCCAACCTTATAGGTTTTGAGTTTTAAATCAGTGGTTTCCGCAGTTAAAGAGTCCGGGATAAATATAGATAAATGCTTCTTTAGCATCTTTGAATATTTGTCGTCATCTATTATAAACATTGCTATAGTCCAGACTAGGCAAAAATACTAACACCATATCATATTTTCAAAATATAATATTGGGCAGTTTCAAACTGCATATTGATATTTCACGCTAAGAATGTAGGTTAGTAAAGGTTGTTTTATTAAGTATATAAACCTTCTGTTTAGAGTTCCCTTTAAAAACTTTTAATATTGAAAAATAAAATCATAGGCCCCTTAAGGAATCATTTGTGAAAATTATAAGAACCTAAAGTTACTTATTAATTCTTTCAACTCTTACTACAATCACTTCTATTTTTTTAGCCTCTTGTTTATGGAAAGAATAAGTTAGAGGAATTGAAAACGTGTAGTAAAACTTGTGAGTTATTTTACCACCTAAATTTGAAAAATAATTTTCCACAAAATCTTCGGTTTCCGCCATGTGAAAAGAATATACTACATTGGCTATGTGGATGGCCTTTTCCATGAATATTCTATCTGCTCCCTTTTTTACTTTTAGTTGAGATCCAAAGGGTGGATTTTGAATACAAGTATCCATACACTTTATTTTTTCAGAAGATATATTATTAATATCCATTTCAATAAAATTTATCTTCTCATTTAAACCCAGTTTTTCAGAGATTTCGCGGGCCATAATCAACGCATCAAAATCAATATCTATCCCACAAGCAAATTTAGCACCCAACATAGCAGACCCTAAAGCAAAAATTCCAGTTCCACAACCTAAATCAATTACATTTTTATCTTCAATATCTCCTAAATTATAAACATTCCACAAAACATCAGAAGCAATTACAGAAGGCGTGTGATATTGCTCCAATTCTATTTTGGGTTTAGGGTGGCCAGAAATTGATTCTAAAGCCATTTCTAAATGTCTTTGTTTTTTAATGGGCTTAAAATTAGTTTTCATTGTATCTATTATTTATTTTAGTAAAATTAACTTATCAATCATAATAAAAACATATTGCTGATTTGGGTTCAATAATTAATTTAAATTCTCTTTTAAATCAGATAATTTAAAATATTGAAAATTATAATTCCCATCTAATATTTTAATTATATTGACATATATAATAATTATAAGTAAAAATGTTAAATAAAAAAATAGATATTATAATTTTGATATTATATAATTGAATAGAATTAATTGAATAAAATAAATTAATATAAAAAAATTTTTTGAGTATAAGTAATTTACAAAATTAAGGAGCTATACCATGTTTAACAAAGTTCTAATTGCCAATCGTGGTGAAATAGCAATACGAGTAATGCGTGCCTGCCGAGAGCTGGACGTTAAAAGTGTTGCAGTTTACTCTGATGCTGATAAAAATTCTCTTTTTGCCAAATATGCTGATGAAGCTTATTCAATAGGTGAATCAACCCCTTCCCAAAGTTATTTGAACATAGAAAAAATTATAGATGTTGCTGAAAAATGTGGCGCAGATGCTATACATCCAGGTTATGGTTTTCTGGCCGAAAATTCCAAATTGGGGAAAGAATGTGAAAAACACGGAATAAAACTCATAGGTCCATCCGGTTCGGTTATTGAATCAATGGGAGATAAAATTACTTCTAAAAAGTTAATGAGAAAAGCTGGTGTCCCCGTAATTCCCGGAACTGATAAGGGAATTTCAACCATTGAAGAAGCAGTAGATATAGCTGAATCAATAGGCTATCCCATAATTGTAAAAGCTTCTGCTGGTGGTGGAGGTATTGGAATGAGGACAGTCTATGAAAGAGATGAACTCATAAGAGCTATTGAATCCACCCAATCTGTGGCCGCCTCGGCCTTTGGAGATTCTACAGTATTCATAGAGAAATATTTAGAAGAACCACGCCACATCGAATTTCAAATTATGGCCGATGAACACGGGAATACCATACATGTAGCAGATAGGGAATGCTCAATACAACGCAGACATCAAAAACTAATTGAAGAATCCCCGTCCCCCATAATGACTGACGAATTAAGAGAAAGAATGGGTGCTGCTGCGGTTAAAGCAGCTGAATCAATTAATTATACTAATGCTGGGACCGTTGAATTTTTATACTCCAATGGCGACTTTTATTTCCTGGAAATGAATACTAGAATCCAGGTAGAACACCCCATTACTGAAATAGTAACTGGAATTGATCTGGTTAAAGAGCAAATAAAAATTGCATCTGGTAAAGAAATCTGTTGTGCACAAGAAGATATTTCCGTGATGGGACATGCCTTAGAATGTCGTATAAATGCTGAAGATCCTCTGGCCGAATTTGCTCCTAATCCGGGTAAAATAACCGGATATAGATCTCCAGGAGGTATTGGTGTGCGGGTAGATAGTGGAGTATACATGAATTATTCCATACCCACGTTCTATGATTCCATGATTTCCAAACTTATTGTATGGGGTAGAACACGTAAAGAAGCTATTAATCGTATGGAACGGGCCCTAAGCGAATATGTAATTTTAGGGGTCAAAACAACCATTCCTTTCCACAAAGCCATGATGAGAAGCCCAGATTTTAGAGCAGGAAAACTTAACACCCATTTTGTCGATGAACACCGTAAAGGAATAATGGAAGAGATGGAAAAAATAGTTCTAGAGGACAAAGAAAGAGTTAACCGTTTAAAATCCACTTTCTTGCCAAACAAAAAAGTTGCTGCCATAACCGCAGCTGTGGAAAATTATATGAGTACTGCTCAATCCCAGCAAAAGCAAAAATAATCCCTTACATTTTTAAAAATATTATGTTGAATTAATTTAGATTGAATTAAAAATATTAATTAAAGTCAATTTCGGTAAAATGAATTAAATCAGACTTAAAATAATCATATGGTTATAAAAGGGGTTTTAACATGCAGGAGCAAATATTAGAAATTTTATATGCAAATGATGGAAAATATGTTTTACTTGAAGAAATTACTTCTCTACTTAATATCAATGAAAAAGAATTAAAAGAAAACATTGAATCTTTGAAAGAAAAGGGATATGACTTTAATTCATCACCGGAAGTAGGAATACAATTAGTTGAATCACCAAACCTCATTTTGCCCTATGAAGTAAAAAGGGGCCTTGAAACAGATTATATCGGTCAGAATATTCATTATTTTAGTGAAATTGACTCAACCAATAATGTGGCTAAAAAACTGGCTGAAGAAGGTGCTCCAGAAGGTACAATAATAATTGCAGAAACCCAAACTCGTGGAAGAGGTCGCAGGGGTAAACAGTGGATATCACCAGCGGGAGGAGTCTGGATGTCAATAATACTACGCCCCCAAATTCCTCCATCAGAGGCCCCTCAATTAACTCTTATGACTGGAGTTGCAGTAGCTAAAGCTATAAAAAATAAATTTGGGCTTGATGTGGGAATTAAATGGCCCAATGATATATTAATTGGTTCTAGAAAGGTTTGTGGAATATTAACCGAGGCAAATGCTAAATTCAGCACAATTGATTACGTGGTTGTGGGAATTGGAATTGATGCTAATGTGAATACTGAAAATTTTCCATCAGATGTTCAAAAAAGTGTAACTTCTCTTAAGAAAGAATTAAATGAAGATATTATGGGTCCAGAATTAGTCCAAGAATTTTTAAAAATATTTGAAGATACTTACAACGAATTTAAAGAAGGTAATTTCCCAGAAATACTTGGTGAATGGCGAAGAATGTCTAAAACTATAGGAAGCCGTGTTGAAGTTCGAAAACAGCTGGGAAAAATAGTTAGGGGAGAAGCTGTTGGTATAACAAATGAAGGAGCACTTATTTTAGAATTAGACAATGGTAATCTTCGTAAAGTAATATCTGGTGAATGTCTTCACATTTAAAAAAAAATAGTCTCTGATAAAGCTTTAAAAAAACTTAATTTTAAAAAACTTAAAAAAGCAAAATTATTTTTTAATTTTTAATTTTTTTCAATATTATTTTTATTATACTTGTTTTTATTATATTAATTATCATTAGTTTATCAGATGATTTTTGTAATTATTTGGATTTAATAATAACCTGCCCTGAAACTCCAAATTTCTTTTCTAAGTCCTGAAAGTCCAGCACATTCCCATTACAGATTACTTCAAATTCGACACTGAGAAATTTTTGCACTACATTTAAATTAGTTAGGGTATGCATTGTCAAATTAGATATTTCTACCTCAGATTTTCCAGCCATAGCCATGTAAGGGATGATTTGATCACCCATGTGCTCATCAAGAGCAGATTTAGTTTTAAGAGAGTTCAATAATTCATTTGCAGCTTCTTCCCCCACCTTCTCTGCAGTTTTACCTAATTTTCCTATGGAACTACCACCTAATCTCGTATTTCCCTGTGCCCATAAAACTATGCCGGAACCTTGACCAGAATTATTAGAAGAATGTTCTATTTCAATATCAATATCATAACCTGTTTTTTTAAGAATTTTTTCTGCAGAAGATGCTTGTCGTTCAACAACGTGAATAGGGAGATTTGAAGCGTGAGAAATACCTTTAATTGAATCTATTTCTGATTTTAATAGATTTATGGGATTAAGATTTTTTAATGGGGAAATTTCAGCTTTTACTTCTCCTCCACCTTTAGGATAGTGGCCTCTTTTTATGAGATTTATATTGGCAGCATATCCCATTTTTTCCAATACAGGTAAAGTAACATTTTTAATATAATCTATTGATGGAGCCCATCGAATGTCAGTTCCGCCAGTAATCTGAATTTTAGAAGACTTAGAAGCAAAAGGAGCTATAATCATAAAAGATTGTAATATTAATCCTATACTGCCAGCAGTTTTAACGTCCAGCTGAAAATTTCCACTTTTTAATTCACCCGGATGAAACTCCAGTTCAGATGAACCTAAATGCAATCCATCAATAGAAGCATTGGAAATTTGGGCCACAGATTTAACCGAATTTAGATGTTGGGCAGCCAGTCCCGTTTTAGTGCGTTTAGCACGGATATTAAAAATATGAATTGGTTTTGAGCTTAGAGCAGATAATGCAGTAGAAACTCTAACTATAGAACCACCACCCTCCCCCCAAGAACCATCAATTTCAATCATAGTTAACTCCTCTAATCAGATTCATAAATAAAATATAGTAATGAAATAAAAAAAATGAAAATAATAGTTATAAAAATACTAGTTTTTAACTAAACTATTTAAAAATTAAATTTTATCATTAAACAGATTAAATTTTAGTTAAAAATTATATTTTTACATTTCTCAGGGTCATCAACTACTTTTAACAGCGTTTTTAGTGAATTTAAAATTAAATCCGTTAATTCATCTAGATCTAATATTTT
The DNA here is from genome assembly GCA_023249725.1 of Methanobacteriaceae archaeon. Taxonomy (GTDB): domain Archaea; phylum Methanobacteriota; class Methanobacteria; order Methanobacteriales; family Methanobacteriaceae; genus UBA349. The sequence continues at coordinate 7,281 of JAHFBZ010000017.1, read as the reverse complement.
AGCATCCTTGGCAGCTAAATCAAATCTCACTGTAGGTGATGCTCCAGGCATTCCTACCGCAGGAATAGTTAAAATACCATGATCTTTAAGTAAAATCATGGCCCATGCAAATGAGATATCTGAAGCAGATAAAGAAGTTTTGATACCTTTTTCCTCAATTTGTGATTTTAAAACATCAGGAGATATCATAACACCAGTAGGTGTCTCTTCAAAACCTTTGAATTTAGAATTTAAAGATTTATTAAGCTCATGTTTTTTTTCTAATGAGTTTAAAAGATTTTTAGGGTTAAAACTTTCTAAGGCCCTTACCATGCCTGCCACCAGAGGAGGTTGAGCTTCTAAGCCAAATTGATGTGCTTTAGATTTAATTTCATTCATTAAACCTTCACTTCCAGACATCAAACCTCCGCGAGGGCCATCCATAAGCTTGTCTGTACTGGTAACTACCAGATCTGCACCTAATTCAATGGCGGTGGGCTGATTAAAAATTACAGTTCTTAATCTAGCTCCAGAAGCATCATCAACCAGTACGGGGACTCCACCATCCGAAGACTTTGAATGAGATTTAGCCTTAATGATTATCTGCTTAAATTCTTCTACATTAATAACCTGATGATCCATAGTTGATCCAGTTATAACAATTAAAGAAGTGTCATCGGGTATGAAAAAGTTTTCTAAATTGTCAAATTCAATGTAATTAGCACCTACCAGTTCACAACTACGAGGAATTGATGGATGAGATGGTAATTTTGGTAAATAATGAACTAAATAACTTCCTGGCCTTACAAGAGCTAATATTGTGGCCAATATACCCGAACTTGTTCTATTAAGACCTAAAACCTTTTCTCCACCGAGATGTTTTTTCCCCATTTGAAGCAGTTGATCTTCAAATATTGCAGGCCCCACATAAGTTTCTAAAAGTTTTAAATCATCATCATTAAGTAAAAATCCTCCAGAAAGCCCAGTTATATCAAAAAGCTGGTTTCTGCCATCGGATTGTATAATTTTTTTAATTATTAGTAGAGAATTCTCTCTCTTTTTGACTTCTTGAATATTAGTCTCAACAATCATAAATGAAACCTCATTGGATTATAAATTATTAATCTTTGGTTAAATATTGATTATTATTATATTAATTATTATTAGGGAATTATTTTAAGAAACACTATACGATATTACATTAATCTTTAATTAATATAAAATAAAAAAATCATGGAAAAATCAATTAAATTAAAAATATAATTAAGGTTAATATCTACAAAAACAACACATAAAGATAATTCATCTCTATTCTTCTAAATCATTATGGATTAACGGATATTTATTTAAAGATTAATTATGATTAGAATTGTCTTTAAATAGTCTCTTTTGGTTCATTATGGCGACTATTTTTGTCTTTTCCATTTTCAGCTTTTAATATGATAGCATCATCAGCTGAATTTTGAAGTGCCGCACTAAATCCAGGTTCTGCCCCTATAACAATAGTATCTTTTCCATTTTCTTTGGCCTTATTAATTATTGGTAAAAAATCAGCATCACGAGTCATAAGTGCAATAACATCAATATTAGGGTTATAAATTAATTCCATAGCTTCTACAGCCATATAAACATCGGTATCTCCGGCCACAACAATAGGAGTAAAACCTTGATTTACAATTGCTTCTATCAGTTTATCAGAAGCATATTGATTTAAAAGAACCTTACCAACCCTCATATTCCCATATTCGGCCATTATTCCCTTTACTAAATCTAAATTAAGGCTGAATTCTTTTCTTAACATGTTAGGACCATCAACTAATAATCCTACATTTTTTTCGTCAGCCTCCTTCCTTTTAAGAGGAATATAATCTTTTAAGGAAGTTAGTTTTTCAAAACTACGCATTTTGTGTATCCTCCAAGTTATTTGAATTATTAAAAACGATGATTAAGAGAAAAAGCTAAAATTCTGATTCCTCTTTATTATTATGCTAAAATATTTGGTTTTTCTAGAATATATAATTGTGGCAAATTTTATTATGCTCCACATAATAAACTAAAACATTATTTAAAGTTGTATCAAAGTTTTAATATTAAAATCCTGCTGTAATTCTTTATATTTAATATTGATTTATTATTTAAATTACTTTATTTCAATTTTAAAGCCAGATATTTATTCAAAAATTTATTCAAATTTCCATCTAATCTACAAGGTAACTTTAATTAATAACTATTAAATAATTATGCCCAATTTAAGCCGCAATCCATTACCATTTATTTACAATTCTAGAATTAATTTAAAATTAATTAAAAAAACATTTACTTATAAAAAAATTTCTTTCTGATTTTAAATCAAAATATAATTAAAATAAGATAAATAATAAAATAAATCTTTAAAAGTTAAAAAATAGTAATAATCTAAAAATTAAACTCTACAAAACACCAGATTTTATTTTATTATCAGATTATACAAATAAATCCATGAAAAAAAAGTTAAAGAAACAATTTAATCATTCAATACTTAATAATTAATTTATAATAAATAAATGAAAAATCATAGAATTATTCTATTTCCAGTGAAAATTCATCCTGGAATAGATCTCCTACAACTTTCAAATCTTTATCAGCTAAACGAGTTATGGCACCTTCATCTCCTTCTTTGAAGTAGTATTCAGCATCCACAATTTTGCCAGAATCATCCATATAAATGAATACTCCATCTACAAACTTGTCTGGATTGGCAGAAGGTAAAAACAACTCCATTCTAACTAATACTTCAGAGCCACAAATCTCATCATAAAATTTTGTTTTTTCTTCCTCAGATTTTAACAATTTCTTAAACTGCCTTATTCTCTTTTTTAATTCTTTTTCCGCCTTTTGAGCAGCTTTATCATCAGTCATAATAACCACTTGAAATAATTTTTTAATTATATTTAAACTATTTTTTAAAAACATTAATGAATTAAATAGTTTGAACTTAATTCAATTAATAATAATTAAATCCTAATTTTAATTTATTTAATTTATTAATCATTCATCTATAAACTTATATAAATGTTGATAGTATGTTGATAATAGATTTTTTTGTAAATATGTATGAAGTAAATATTTTAATAAAATTTTATTGACTTCACTTAATATAAAAATACAAGACACAATTTAATTAAATAAATGTTTAAAACCTATATAAATTTAATTATTGGATTGATAATATTTATAAAATCTATCTTTAATAATATGATTAAAATAATATAATTAATATATTAAATCTCTAGGATTTAAGGAACACATACTATTTATATGTTTTTCACTAATCCCCCTATCCATCATAGACTTAATAAAAAATTTGAAGCCAATAGTTGGTGCTAAGTTATGTTTTTGGCCAAAGTCCGTGGCCAGGATACATTTTTTAGGTCCTACATAATTAATTGTCTCAGCAATAATATCTGGATTCAAATTATCATGCAAGGACATACAAGCTACAAAGCATTGTTCTAACAAAGCATATTTTGCCATTTCTTTTTGTTCTTCCATAGTAGCCCCAACTACCCCAGTTAATGGATGATTAATCAATATGCGTTTCACACCACATGATTTAGCACCATCAATAAGTTCAAATATTTCTAAGGGGTTTAAATGGCCCGTAGCCAGCACCATATCGTTTTGAGCAATTATATTTGAAATAGATTCTATTGATTCATTGCAATCTGGATTAAAAATTTTAAAATTAGATTTTTCTGAAGGATAAGAAATATTATTATTATTATTATTATTATTATTATTATTATTATTATTATACTTTAAATCATTTCTCATTTCCATTAATGATATAGTTGGAAACCAAACGAATTTACCGCCCATATGAGCAGCCACATCAACCGCACCCGGATTGAATCCACCTAAACTTTTATTGAGACATATTCCCCCAAAAACATTGATATTTATTGAATTTTCTGCTATTAAGGCCCTTCCGGAAGTTGATTCAACATGGCACTTTATAACTATTGCATCCATACCTTCCGCTTTTGCTTGATATGCCACTTCCAGGTCATTTAGTATACGGGGTTTAATATCTGGGAAAGTGTGAATATGAGTGTCAATAAATCCTTTAAGACTTATTGAATTTATTTTGAATATTTCCTCTTGAATTAGAGATGTTTTTTCTAATTTCCTCATATAAATTAGCACCTTTAGAATCCATAGCAACCACCAATGGGCCAAATTTTTCCACTTCTAATTCCCATATAGCCTCGGGAACTCCCAGATCTAACCAGAAAACATTTTTTATTTTTTTTATAGTATTAACATAAAGAGCAGCGCATCCACCTACTGCTGCTAAATAAACTGCTTTATTTCGAATTAAGGCATTAGAAGTATTTTCATCCATCCCGCCTTTTCCGATTATGGCCTTTACACCCATATCAATAACCTCAGATTGGAAAGGATTCATCCTGGTACTGGTAGTAGGGCCAACCGCAATCATTTTAGCATTAGGCATATCTAAATCATTATCTGATTTTTCGAGGGTATCATCCATTTTTATTATAGGGCCTGCATGAAATATCACAGATCCTTTTAAATCATAAGGAGCACCCTCTTGAATTATGCGATTATGTGCTCTATCCCGGGCAGTAAAAATAGTTCCCGATAAATAAACAACATCCCCTGCTTTTAAATCATCTATTTTTTCTTTAGATAAAGGAGTATCGAGTATAGTTTCCATTTTATAATCTCCAGAGTCATTAACTTAAATTGGCAAATATTTAAAATTGATAAGTATAATCTATCTTTTAATCATTAAAAGATATAATAATCTAAGATATAATATGGTTGTAAACTACTTATTAAAAATATTTATTTAATAAATTTATCTTGAATAATCCAATAAAAATATATTAATTATAAATTAGCTTAATTCCATCCAAGTAATATTAAATTAGATGAATTAAAGTTAATTCCATCCAAGTAGATTAAATTAGATGAATTAAAGTTAATTCCCACTTAGATTTGAAATAAATAAAGTAAAGAATTAATTAAGTATAGTCTTAATAAGTATAGAATAATAATTATTTATATAAAAAATTTATTAAAATAAACCGTTAATTTTAAAATATCTTAAATATTTTAAATATAATTAAGAAAATCAATATACTTATAATTTCAATTAATATAAAATAATAATTATTATAAGATTTACTAATTTAATATAAAGAAAAAATAATTGATAATAACGATTTAATTATAATTTTAGTTTTAATAAGAGGTTAAATAAATGTCCAGTACAAACAATGTGATGGGTCTCTCAAAATTCATCATGACACTGCCCCAAACAAAAATTTCACTATTTACAATGGTATTTCTAAGTTTTATCGTTGGTTCCATTAGTTTTTTTATTGATCCCACCCCTGGAAGTCTCAGTACCGACATATTATATGGTGGAACTGCAGGAGTTTTAATATTCGGCTTAAGTTCCATAATGAGTGGAGCTATTACTCAACCGTGGGTTAACTCCCTTAAAGGCCGTAAAATGAAAATGAAACAATCTATGTTTCTAGCTCTCTTTTCTATGGCTATCATTTTAATTATTTACTTGATTGGATGTGGTTTATCCAGTTTTTTCGAAGGAAATTACATTTTAAATGCTATAGTATTTGGTTGTGCCATGGTTTTTGCGGTGCGAACTCTAGTTATATGGGGAACTTCAAATATTAATTTTAAAAACTCTGTGGCAATTTCCGCTATCCAACCGCTCCTAATTATTAGTATGCTTATTGTAGTTGTATTTTTAACTACTCGTCTTGATAATATTGGATATTTTAGTGTTTTGGGACTGATTTTAAAAAGTTTGATAGCTATTATCATTCTGGTTATTGCCATTTATTCATTTGTACTGGTAGTTGAATCCCCTATGAGAAAAAATCTAGGAGTGGGTACATTAGAGCTTTTGAGCTTGTTTATATCCCATATTACTGAAGGTTCTTCTGCTTTAGAAGGAGTTTTTGAGGACATAGGTGAGCCTATAGAAACTTTAGTGGGAATAGTTAGTTTTAAAACTTCAAAAGGAATTAAAGCACTATTTTTAAGCCCTTGTGTTCATCCAGGACCAATAGGAAGTATTGGTGGAGGGAATATGCCCACCACTCTTGCCGAGAGCTTTGATAATTTTACCATGGTAACCCACGGGCCATCAACCCACGATTTTAACCCCGTTTCAGCTAAGGAAATAGAAAAAGTGGAAAAAACTATTAAAGATGCCCTGAAGGATATTTCTTATTCTGAAAACGCCAGTAAATTTATTAGAGTCTCAGAAAATAATGCAAAAATTGGTGCCCAATTTTTTGGAAATGATCTGCTGTTATTAGCTACTTTTGCACCAAAGGGATTTGATGATATTGATTTTGGAGTTGGTTTATCTTTAATGAACCTGGCCAAGACCAGATGTAATTCTGAAAATACTATTCTAGTTGATTGTCATAATTCATTTAAAGGGGAAGCAGGTCGAGTTCTGCCAGGAAATAAAGAAGTTTTCGATTTAATGGATGCTATAGAGAAAATAGAATGTGAATCAAAAGGAGAAAGCATCAAAGTAGGGTGCTCTTATGACCCTATGGATAATTTTTCTAAAGCAGATGGTATTGGACAGAGTGGAATAAAGGTTCTAGTAGTAAATGTAGAAAATCAAAATACTGCTTATATTTTGTTAGATTCTAATAATATGGTGATTGGATACCGGGACACCATAATTGAAGCTGTGAAAAAATTGGGAATCGACTCAGTAGAAGTCATGACCACAGATACTCACTCAGTCAACACACTTGCCGGAGGTCACAACCCTGTTGGTTCCAAGAAAAAAGAAAAAATCCTTGAATGTATTATACATTGCACAAAAGACTCATTAGATGATTTAGAACCAGTTTCAGTAGGTTGTAAATCTGCAAGGATAAAGAATTTAAATATTTGGGGCCCTACGAATTCTACGGAACTTGTTTCAACCATCAGTTCTATTGTGGCTGTAAGCAGGATAATTGCACCTTTGGTACTGTTATCTGCCCTATTTTTTGTTTTTGTATGGATATTTTACGGAGCGCCTTAGTAGCAAAAAATTCAAACACAATATTTATTTTTTTTATAAAAAATCAGCCCAATGTTTAAAAAAAAACTATTTTAACAAATGTAGTATTTTCAAATAATAATAATAATAATAATAATAATAATAATAATAATAATAATAATAATAATAATAATAATAATAATAATAATAATAATAATAATAATAATAATAATAATAATAATAATAATAATAAT
>JAHFBZ010000016.1 GCA_023249725.1 Methanobacteriaceae archaeon | reverse complement strand
ATGTCAGTCTCTATGTCCTGTAAATTCAATTAAAGTTAGTGTAAAGGATTAAATATTATTTAATGTTAATTGAATTTAAAATCTTTAATTTTAAATTAACATTTTAATTGAATTACATTTTAATTTATCAGAAATTTTATATTTATAATATTTAATGGGAGGAGGCACTTTGCCAAAAAAAATATTTATTACTGATTGTGAAGGACCTTTGTCTGTTAATGACAATGCATTTGAATTAGCAGGCCATTTCATCCCTGATGGAGAAAAATTCTTCTCAGAAGTTAGCCATTATGATGATGTGATGGTAGAAGAAGTTAAAAGGCCAGGTTATAATGCGGGTGATACTCTTAAATTGATTATTCCTTTTTTAAAAGCATATGGGGTGGATAACCAAAAAATCATTGATTTTTCTCGAGAAAATGTCATGATGGTTCCTGGTGCTACTGAAACCATGGCTTATGTTGAATCTACCATGCCTTCATTCATAGTAAGCACTAGTTATGGCCAGTATATTAATGCACTTTGTGATTTAACTGGATTCTCCTTTGAAAATACATATTTTACTCAAGCTGACTTAGACAAACATGCTCTTTTACCTACGGAAAAGCAAAGATTGATGGAAATCAAGGACCTAATAGTTAATGGTGCTGATTTTGAAACCATGGATAAAATCTTCTTTGAAGAGCTCCCCCAAATGGAAATTGGCAAAATACTGTGTGATGTAAAAACTGTAGGTGGAGGAGGGAAAAAACTGGCAGTTGAGGATATTATAAAAAAGAATGATGCCTCCACAGATAGTGTCATGTATGTTGGCGACAGCATTACTGATGTGGAGCCATTAAAATTTGCAAAGGAGAATCATGGAGTTTCAGTTTCATTTAATGGTAATGAATATGCCATCAATGCTGCAGATATTGCTATAATATCCAAAAATACCATGGCCACATCAATATTAATTGATTTACATTCTAAATTCAATAGTGATTATGTAAAAAGATTCGTGGAAGGCTATGTCATAGATCCTCAACGAGCATTGGCCAACTTCAGGGTAAGTTTCCAGCTTTTGGAACAATTTAAAGAAATATTTGGCTCCGATTTACCTATAATTGAATTAATTAATGATGAAAACCGGGAAGAACTCATCAAAAAAAGTTTAATATGTCGAAAAGAACTTAGAGGAGAATCTATTGGTGGATTAGGATAATGAAATTTTATTATAATGTATTGAAATTAGGGATTTATTGAATATTTTAGATGATGGGGAGTTAAATTAATGGAAATTAATGGAATAGAAATTGAAGATACTTACTGCGAGATTTTCGATGGAACTTGCGTAAGGGCCATTATAACTGGGTATAATGATCAAATCATTGAAAGAGCTGCCTATGACGCAACCTCCACTCCAGGTGCAGTGATTGGAAGAGTTGAAGGTGGTTTAGAATCCTTCATTGATTCCACTAAAACTCCTGATGGTAGAAATGGTGCCATATTACAATTCTGGTTTGGATTAAATGATATGGAGAAATTTGAAGTAGAATTATCCTATAGAATTCGCCAAGATATACTGGTAAAACCATTTACTTCTATGTTTAATGCCACGCATGATGCCGATGGTTTCATAGGCATGATGAAACAAGTAGGCCACTGTGGGGATGGATATGAATGGGAAGAAGAATTATATGGTCGTAATATGATTATAGTTCCTATTGCTATTCCTGATTTTAAAATTGAGAGTAAATTAGGATATAAAACAGGTTTCATGGGTGCCAATTTTTGGTATATGTGTCAGACCAGAGAATCAGTAATTGAAGCTGGCCAAAGGGCATTGGAGGCTATTAAAGAAGTTGAAGGAGTTATAACACCATTTGATATTTGTTCAGCAGCTTCTAAACCTGAAACTAATTATCCCTGGATCGGACCTACAACTAATCATCCTTATTGTCCTTCACTAAGGTCCAAACTCAAAGAACAGTCTTTAGTACCTGAAAATGCAAATTTCATTCCAGAAATAGTTATTAATGGGCTGGACATGGAAAGTGTAAAAAAAGCCATGAAAGTAGGTATTGAAGCGGCCTGTGAAGTAGATGGTGTTACTAAAATCTCTGCAGGCAATTATAATGGCCAATTAGGTAAATATAATCTTCATTTAAAAGATCTTTTTTAGTTTATCATTTATATTCATTAAAAAGATCAATTTCATAAATCATTCATAATAAATCAATTTGTAAATTAAATCATTAAATTAAATCATTAAAGCTATTAAAATAGATTAAATCTTTGTTTAAGAAATTTAAACTATTAAAAGACAATTATGACAAATAAAAACGATCAAATGGATATTATTGGCTTTGGTGCCCTTAATATGGACCAACTCCATATGGTGGATAAAATCGCCGGCTCTGATGAAGAGAGCTTTATCCATGGATTCCAGGAGTCTTGTGGTGGTTCTGCTGCTAATACAATTATAGGAGCTTCACGTTTAGGCCTTAAAACAGGTTTTGTTGGTAAATTAGCTTCTGATCGTGAGGGCGATTTACTTTATCAAAATTTAATCCAGGAAGGTGTTGATGTAAATAGCATTATTATCTCACCAAAAGGTAGAAGTGGCCGGGTCATGGGTTTTGTAGATAAAAAAGGTGACCGAGCACTATATGTTGAGCCCGGAATTAATGATGAAATAACCATTGATCAAATAGATGTTGATTATGTTTCTAAAAGTAAAATTATTCATTTAAGTTCATTTGTTGGGAATTCTTTTAATGCTCAGGAAGATTTATTGTCCCAGATTCCAGATGAAGTTATGGTAAGCTTTGATCCAGGTAGAATCTATGCTGAAAAAGGATTTAATGCTTTAAAAAAGATTTTAAATCGAACTGATATTTTGCTTATTAATGAAGCAGAATTAAAGATAATATTGGCCAGTGAAAATGATTCTAACATTAAATCTAATTTAAATAACTTTGATTTATTATCTAATCTTGATAAAGAGTCTAATGATAAATCTAATTTAATAAGATCATTTGATATTTTTATGGATATGGGCATTGATACCATAGTGGTTAAAATGGGAGATAAAGGATCTTTTGCCTTTAATGGATCTCAAGAGGTTTTTGTGCCCTGTTTTGACGTGAAATGTATTGATACTACTGGTGCTGGAGATTCATTTAATGCTGGCTATTTATATGCTAAAATTAATGATTTTTCACTGGAAAAGTCCTGTGAATTTGGAAATTTGGTGGCCTCAAAATGTGTGGAGTGTACGGGAGCTACTAATGGCCTACCCTCAATTTCTAACATTGACCTAGAAAAATATGAAAAGAATTAATAAGTTAAAACTATGCATATTTAATTGAAACATTAATGAATTAAATAATTTTGTTTAAGCAAGAAGAATTTTTAAGTTCATTTAAAATTGGATATTAATAAATAAAATTAAGTTAAATTATAATTAAATATAATAATTATCCCTTACAGTTATCTATTACAAAATATTTCGCAATTATTTAGTCCAGAGGTTTGATTATGGATATAAGTTTTAAAAAGAAAGTTGGAGACCTGCAAAAAGAGGTTGCCTTAAAATCAGCTGATTTAGAAGAGTATGTTGAGGATTTTGAGGTTGAAATCGAGAAATGTTCTCTTTCAGATAAATTCATTAATATTTCTCCCCGATGTGTCCGCTGCAATCTATGTACTCAAGAATGCCCTGTTGATGCAATTGAAATGGCTAATACCATAAAGCCTGCTAAAATACTTAATAATTGTGTTAAATGTGAAATATGTGCTCAAACCTGTCCAGTACGATGTATTAATGTTTTAAAAACCACAGCCGCTGTTGATGATCAAATCGAATATAGGCTGGAAAGCATTAATATTCCTCATAGAGTTATTCGCATGAAAAATATTGAAGTATCACCTGAAAAGTGTACTTCCTGTGGGACCTGCGTTAAGTTATGTCCCACTCAAGCAATCAAGGTAGAAAATGAGCTTCCGGCAGAGATAAACAAAAAATTGTGTGTGGGATGTGGCTCTTGTGCTAGTGTATGTCCACAACAGGCCATAAACTTGGAAAGGAAAATTGGACCTGTTATTGTAACCAAGGAATTACTTATTGACCAGGATACTTGTGTGGAATGTTTAATTTGTGAAGAAAATTGCCCTACAATGGCCATTAAATTAGAAGATGGCGAAGTTGTTCTTGATAAAGATAAATGTATATTATGTGATGTTTGCTCGACAAAATGTCCAGTAAACGCTTTAAAACTGGAGAGGATGGCCCATGAAAGTTAAGGAGATTATGGACAAGGAATTTATTGATGTATCCCCTGATCAAGGTTTGATAGAAGTTTCTATTAAAATGGAAAAACATAAAAAGTTCACTACACCTGTGGTTGATAGTGAAAACCATTTAGTGGGATGGATTACTTCACTGGATGTTACGAGAGGATTAAGAGAAAATTTAAAAACTGTTTCGGATATTATGCATCCCAAAGATGATATTGTTCATGTCCATGAAAACGATCCTGCTCGATTGGCTGTTCTGGAGACTTCCCATCACAAATTAGTTAGTATACCAGTTATTGATGATAATGATGTAGTTATGGGTGTTGTAAGATCTTTTGATATCGTAGAAACTCTTTCTCAGCTTTATGAAATTAAGGTTTCCAAAATATTTGAGGCCATGGAACAGGAATTGAAAGGTGTTAGCTGGGACGAACTAATGGAAGCTTCTGCTATTGTTACTCGTCGTAGAATTGGTAAACGTATTAAACCTCAAGAATATGAAAAAAATATTAAAGATGCTACCTTTGGAGAAGCAATTTGGGCCACTGGTGGTTTAGAAAAATTCTTTGTCGGTTTGATTGCTATAGGGGAAATGGTTATTGCCCGTAAAGTTGCCCGGGCACGTAATTAGTTTAATTTTTTCATTTTCCATACTTTTTATTTAAAATCATTTTTACTTTTGTTATTTTTTTATTTTTCTTTCAGATTTTTATAAATTCTTTTTTTTTAAATTATTTATAAAATTAAAATTTTTTATTTATATTTAATCCAAAAAACAGTAACTTTTATATAACTATTGTTATATAACTATTGTAAACTTTGAGGATACATTCCTATAATTAAATTTCCATTTAATTAAAGACTTAAAAATTACCTGATTATATGTTAAGCTTAAAAATTCTATATAAATTGACTTAGGAGCTATGAAAAATGAAATTTTCTACAAAATCAGTACATGCTGGTAGAAAACCTGATCCAACAACTGGAGCTGTAACAACTCCTATTTATCAGACATCTACCTTTGTATTTGATGATTATAACCAACCTAAAGAGCATGATTACTCAAGAACCAGTAATCCAACTAGAAGTGCTCTCGAAGATGCTTTAGCCGCATTGGAAGGAGGAAACGCAGGATTTACATTTTCCAGTGGAATGTCTGCCATATCCACAACTCTCCATCTTTTAAAATCAGGAGATCATGTAATTGCTTCTGATGATATATATGGTGGAACATATCGTCTTTTTGATGAAATAATGTCTAAATTTGGTATTGAAACCACATTCATGAAACTAAATGATGAAGAAGCCATAATTGATGCTATTAAACCTAATACTAAGTTAATATGGGTGGAAACTCCTTCAAATCCATTAGTAAACATAACTGATTTGGAAATGATTGCTAAAATTGCAAAAGAACATGATCTTTTATCAGTATCAGACAATACCTTTGCTACTCCTTATTTTCTGAAACCTATTGATTTTGGTATTGATTTGGTTGTTCACTCTACTACCAAGTACTTGAATGGCCATTCCGATGTTATTGGGGGAGCGGTTATCACCACCACACCACAATTGGCAGAAGATATTCACTTCCTATTAAATGGTTTAGGAACAAATGCTGCACCCTTTGACTCTTGGCTTGTTTTAAGAGGAATTAAATCTCTTCCAGTTAGAATGAAACAGCATGAGAAGAGTGCCATCGCGGTTGCTGAGTTTTTATTTGATCATCCAGCTGTAGATGAGGTATATTTCCCAGGATTAGAATCACATCAGGGCTATGAAATTGCTAAAAAACAAATGCAAGGCTATGGTGGGGTAGTTTCCTTTAATTTAAAATCAGATGTAAAAACCTTTTTAAATAAACTGGATCTATTTTTACTGGCTGAATCTTTAGGTGGTGCTGATTCCCTGGTGGAACATGCCGCAACCATGAGCCACTCTTCCATGGATCCTGAAGCCCGTTTAAAAACAGGAATCACCGACCAACTTATTAGATTATCTATTGGGCTGGAAGATGTTGATGATTTAATCGAGGATTTGGCTAAAGGGCTGGATTAATGCTGATTTTGATTGAAAGATTGGATAAAAGGATTAGAATAATCTTTTAATTAAATAATTTTTTAATTATTAATTCTGATTTTTTTATTTTCCTTTATTTTCGGAAAATATTCTTTAAAATCATCAAAATAGCTATAAAAAATATAACAATATTTATATAACAATATTCATATAACAATTGTTAAGAGATTTATTTAAATTAAGACTTTATTTGGATTAATATATAATGGATAATATTGTGAATAATATGAAAATAGACTTCCAGGACTCAGAAATTCAACTTGAAGCAGAATATATTTCTGTAGAAGAAATGCTAAAACAGCTGGAAATAAATCCTGTGGAAGTAGTAGTTACTCAAAATGGAAAGATAGTTTTGGAAAGCTCAATTCTCCAAAGAGGGGATGAAGTTAAAATAATCCAGGTTATTCATGGAGGATAACTAAAATTTACTGGAATTTGTATTAATTATGATAATTTCTATTTAATATTTTAATTTCTAATTTTAGCTTGCTAAAACTGAACTACTATTAATTAATTTGAGGGGATTATATGAAATATGATTTAATATTACTGAGATATGGTGAAATTGGTATTAAAAGCCCGCCAGTTAGAAGAAGATTTGAAAAGAAATTGATTTATAATATTCACGCCGCTTTAGATGGTAAAATAATAAATGATGGTGGTCGATTTTTACTTTATCCTCGTGATAAAGACAACAAAAATGAAGAAATTGTAAACCTCATTGAATCGGCCCTGGAAAAGCTTTATAAAATATTTGGGATAGTTTCCTTTTCACCAGCAGTGGAAACCACAACCACCAAAGAAAATATTAAGATTAAGGTTCAGGAATATGTGGAAAACTTATTAAAAGAAGGAATATTCTCTCCTGAACAATCATTTGCTATTCGGGCTCGAAGAGTAGGAGATCATGATTTTAGCAGCCAAGAAATCGCTGCTTTTGCTGGTTCAGCATTCTTTGAAAAAACTGAATCAAAGGTTGACCTTTCTAATCCTGATTTTGTTCTTTATTTAGAAATTAGAGAAAATAAAACTTTCATATATCACGAAAAATTACAAGGGCCCGGAGGAATGCCTCTGGGTACTCAAGGCAAAGTAATTGCTCTGGTTTCTGGGGGAATTGACTCTCCGGTGGCTACATATCTCATGATGAAAAGGGGATGTGATGTAACTATATTAAATTTTAATAATCAACCTTTTACTGAACCATCTGAAAAGCTTTTAAAAATAGCCAAAAAACTGAAAGAATATGCTTCGGGTTCTAAATTAAAAGTTTACCAGGCAAAATATGGAGATTATCTGAAAAAATGCCAAGATGAAGCACCAGAGAGAATGACCTGTGTTTTCTGTAAAAGTGGGATGTATCAAGTTGCAGAAAAACTTGCTGAACATGAAGGAGCACTAGCCATTATTGATGGTAGTAGTGTAGGGCAAGTAGCTTCTCAAACACTCCCTAATATTTTAGCCACCAGATATTCGGCAAATCTTCCAGTTTTAAGTCCACTAATAGGATTGGACAAGTTGGAAATCGAGAATATTGGTAGAAAAATTGGAACTTTTCCTATTTCAACCCTTCCAGACAGTGGATGCAAAGCTGCTCCCAGATATCCTGAAACCAATGCTAATTTAGATCAGACTCTGGAAGTTCAAGATGATCTTGATCTAAAATTAGATCTAAATGATGTATTTGACAATATTATTGAATTAAAATTTTAATCATATTTAATTTAAAAATTTTTTTAATTCACAACTTAACAGAGTTAATTTCAAATTCATTTATAATAAAAATGAAAATTTTGGAGGTAAGAAAAATGGTTATATTTTCTAGCGCATCTGAAAAGGATGTAACTAAAGCTATTGTTTCTGAATTTGCTGAAGAATTTATAGAATATATTGAAAGTGATGTTATTATAATAGGTGCAGGCCCTAGTGGATTATATGCTGCTAAAAAACTTTGTGAAGCTGGTGTTAAAACTCTACTAATTGAGAGCAACAATTATTTGGGTGGGGGTTTCTGGATTGGTGGATATTTAATGAATAAGCTCACGGTCAGAGCTCCAGGTCAAAAAATCCTCGATGAAATTGGAGTACCATATAAAGAGTTTCAAGAAGGTTTATATGTAGCTGATGGACCTCATGCATGTTCTAAGCTTATTGCAAGTGCATGTGATGCTGGTGTTAAAGTTATAAACATGACTAAGTTTGATGATGTTGTTTTAAGGGATGGAAAAGTTTCCGGTGTTGTTATTAACTGGACTCCAGTTTCTGCTCTTCCAAGGGCTATCACCTGTGTTGACCCAGTCGCTATTGAATCTAAACTGGTTATTGATGCTACAGGACACGATGCAGTGGTTGTTAGTTCCTTAGAAGAAAGAGGCCTGGTTGATATTGAAGGATTTTCGCCTATGTGGGTGGAAAAATCCGAAGATGCCATTGTTGAAAACACTCAGGAAGTTTTCCCTGGAGTTTTAGTCACTGGAATGGCTGTTGCAACTGCCTTTGGACAGTCCCGAATGGGACCTACCTTTGGTGGAATGTTAGTTTCTGGTGAAAGAGTTGCTGAGATTGCTATCGATTTACTAAAGAATGAAAATGATAGTAAACTCTCTTCTGAAGCAGCTAAGGTAAGTAAATAATTCTACTTACATTTTTTTTATTTTTTTGAGAATTAAAAATATAAATATTATTTTGAATGGTAAGTTCGTTTAATTAGACTTTAACGAAGTTCGATATCTTTTTTTAGAATTGACTTTAAAGAATATATTTGCTGGCTACTTTAATAATTTAATCAAGGGTAGAATATCATGGGAAAAATAATTGCAGTTTGTATCAGTAATGAAAAACAAACCAAGAAAAAGGACATTACTATGGGTCATATTATAAAAAATCATGGTCTGGAAGGTGATGCTCATGCAGATAGTGATTCGCACCGTCAGATATCATTACTGGCCCAGGAAAGTATTGATAAAATGAAAGCTCAAGGCCTGGATGTTAAAGCTGGTGATTTTGCTGAGAATCTTACCACTACTGATATTGATCTTAAATCTCTTCCCATAGGTACTGTATTGAAGGCCGGGGAAGAGGTTCTTTTGGAAATTACTCAAATTGGAAAAGAATGCCACACACCCTGTGCTATTTATCACCAGGTTGGAAACTGTGTAATGCCTACTGAAGGGATATTCGCCGTGGTTTTAGAAGGTGGAATAATTAAATCAGGGGATCAAATTCTGATTAAAGATTAAATAAGTTATTTTTGGGTTTTCTCTTTTAAACTCTTTTAATCTCTTTTAAACTCTTTTAATCTCTTTTAATCTCTTTTTATCTCTTTTTATCTCTTTTTATCTCTTTTTAACTCTTTAAACTCTTTTTATTATCTTTTATTATATTTTCTTTTCAAAATTTCCTATTATTTTAATGATTATTTCTCATTTTTTTACGAAGAGTAAACTTTAAATACCATTGTTCGTATAATATAGTACATTCGATAAGACACGAACTAGTTTTTAGATGGTGAATTTATTAAAATTATAATTGGTTGGGGAAGATAAAATGAAATGCGAAAATCTAAATCAAGAATGCCCAGAATGTGGTTGCAAAGATAAAAGAATATCCAGAAGAAGGAATTCCAGTTCCAGTGAAGATGCCTTTTATATTCCACATATACCACAAGGTTCGGTGGGTATTGTTAAATGTGGCGAATGTGGCCATGTATTTGAAATATGTGAGAATAGCAAAATGCCAGTTGAAGTGAAAAAGACGCTGGTATAACATATTTTTTTTATGCACTATTTTTTTAATAATTTTTAATTTAGTTAAGACCTATACTTTTTTTTAATAATTTAAAACTAATTCGGAAAATATTTAAAATAAACATCCTATATAAAAATTGGGTCAAATGATTTTAGATAAAAGATTAAAAAATGCAATTCCGTCATTAGTGTCTATTATAAGGATAATTTTAGCACCTTTGTTTTTAATAGCATTTTTGGAAAATAATTTAATTCTGTCTATTGTGATATACATTATAGCCGTTGCCACTGATGCAATTGATGGTCATCTTGCCAGAATACTTGATTCAGTTACTCCTTTAGGAGCTTATTTAGATATAACTGCTGATTTAATACTAATTTTAACTGGATTTGTGGCCTTTACTATAAATGGAATTTATCATTACTGGATTCTAATTCTGATTATAATCATGTTTTTACAGTTTATAATAACCTCTAAATTTAAAGTTCCAGTTTATGATCCCATTGGTAAATATTATGGTGCTTTCCTATTTTTAGTTATTTTTATAACGCTCATAGCAGATATATTCCATAATAGTTATTCAAATTACGTATTGTTAATTTTAATAGTTATTTTTACAGTAATATCTCTTATTAGCAGGTTATTTTTTATTATAAAACTTAAAATTCAAACTAAAAATAAATAAAAATATATTATTAATAAATTTTTTTATACACCTTTTTAAATGAAATAATAGAATAAAATAATTAATTCTAGATTATCATACTTATTACCAGGCCAATACTAAGTCCCATTACAATTAAAACAGTAGCAATAGAAATGAAGTTAAATAATCGGGAATTAACATGTTCACCCATTATACTTTTGTCATTAATGATTAAAAGCATTAATATTAGTACAAATGGTAGAAGCAATCCATTAGCGACTTGGGAAAGATAAAGTATGGATAATAACGGCACATTAGGAATCATTATTATTATAACTGCCAATATTATCAATCCAAGGTATAATCCATGAAATATGGGTGCTTCTCGGAAGCTTTTAGAAACTCCTGCTTCAAAACCTAAACTTTCACAAACATAATATGCGGTAGAAAGAGGCAATATACTGGCTGCAAATAAAGAAGCATTTAAAAAACCAAAGGCAAATAATATGCTAGCGTATTGTCCGGCCAGAGGAACCAATGCTTTAGAAATATCAGCAACATCGTTTACTTCTATCCCACTACTGAATATGGTTGCAGCACAGGCCAAAACAATGAAAAAGGCCACAATATTAACTACAATAGCTCCAATAACCGCGTCTGCTTTAGAATATTTCAGATTTTTTAAACTAATCCCTTTTTCTACCACGGAGGATTGGAGATAGAACATCATCCAGGGAGCAATAGTAGTACCTACCATTCCTATTACCATGGTTATATATGCCTTACTAATGGTTATCTGGGGCATTATCAAACTTTGGGCAGCAAACCCCCAGTTTGGCTGGGCTAGAAATCCAGCAATGATGTATGAAATATAAAGAGCAGAAGCTAACAAAAAGATTTTTTCCACACTTTTATAAGTTCCTTTTACTACCAAAAGCCATACAAATAGTGCGGCCAGGGGTAAGGCTATAACTCGTGGAATACCAAATATCCCGGTACTTACGGCAATTCCTGAAAATTCAGCCAACACATTACCAAAATTGGCAAGTAAAAGTGCTATCATCATTAAGAATGTGAATTTAACTCCTACTTTCTCACGAATGAGATCGGCCAATCCTTTACCCGTTACAATACCCATTCTTACACCCATTTCTTGAATAACAGCTAATGCTATTATCATGGGAATAAATAGCCATAATAAACTATAACCAAACTGTGAACCGGCCAGTGAATAAGTGGTTATACCTCCAGCATCGTTATCTACGTTTGCAGTAATTATACCGGGCCCCATCACTGAGAGAAAAATTATAAAGCTGATGATGAAAGGATTTTTAATAATCCTACGGCTAAAAATACGAAAATCCATAGTTATCACGGCTATTATTGGTTTAAATATTAATTTATAAGTTTAAAATTAATTTAAAAAATTAAGGATAATGACTATTTTTTAAATTATTATTAATCATGAGGATATTAGGTTAAAAAGACCTTATGGCTATAATTATACTATAACTATTAAACTATAACTGGTATTAAAAATTTAATTGAAAATTATTATTTATCTTCCAAACATTCTAGGAACTCTTTTTTTCCATGCGGTGGGAAGAACAATATCTATGGCATCATCTACAGTGATAATACCCTTTAATTTACTTTCATTTTCCACAACGGGTAGAGCTATCAAATTGTATTTAGCAATTTGTTGGGCCACGTCATGTTGATCTTCCATTACATCTACTTTGATGATATTGGTATGCATAAAATCAGCAACAGGTGTTTCAGGATCTACTAATAGGATATCTCTTATGGAGGTTACTCCCACAAGATCTTTATTTTTAGAAACTACATAGATATAATAAATTGTTTCTACATCTTTAGCAATCTCACGGAGTGAATTCATTACTTCATCGGCAGTTAATTTCTGATTTACTTCTGCAAATTCGGTGGTCATTATTCCACCGGCGGTGTTTTCAGGATATTCCAGTAACTCCCTCAAATCTTTAGATTCTTCAGGTTCCATTAAATCCAGTAATTCTTCAGCTTTTTCTTCTGTTAAATCTGCTAAAACATCTGCAGCATCATCAGGAGACATTTCATCCAGAATTTCAGCGGCACGTTTACTTTCCATCCCTTCCAGTAAAGATACTTGTCTTTCAGGGGAAATTTCCTCTAAAGCATCTGCTGCAGACTCATCATCCAATGAATTTAAAATGGTTAATGATTCGTTCAGGCCTAATTGGTCTATAATTTCGGCCATATCTGCTGGGTGGAGCTTTTTTATTTTCTGTTTAGGAACTTTTAATTTAAGTGAATAATCACTTTTTAAAGTGTCAATATCTTCCCAGGAGATGAGGTCTTCGCTTGAACTAATACCCAGTGGTTTAGTAATTTTTTCCAAGCCTAATCTTCTTAATATGCCGCTGAATCCAATATCAACACCAATGATATGATAATGTCCATTAGTAGGTGATATTTTAAGATCATTCACTCGTCTGACTTTTTTATCCTCAATATCCACTACTTGTCTATCAATAACATCTTTAAAAAGACAAATTTCGTGCTTTTTTAATTCGTATTCTTTTAATTGATTTAAATCAGATTTCAGGATTATTTCTTTATTTATATTATCCACATATTTCCAGGAGATATTCATTAATTTTTTATCAGAAGTATTTATTGTAAGGGCTTTAATTATGGGGTATGAGTGAAGTGGTGAGACTATCACATCTTTTAATTTTCCAATTTCAGCACCATCTGGTGTTAGGACTGGTTTTTTAATAAACTCACTTATGTACAAGCCGTTCACCTCCTTTTTTGATTATATTGATTATTTATATTAATTTATAATATTTGTGGGATATAATATGGCTAGATTAATTAAAACGGCGGAGTCATGGTTTCTTTAACTCTTTCCATTACAATCATTTCAGTTAAGTCTTCTACTCCATCAACGGAACGAATTTTACTGTTTACTATCTTATTAAGCTCTTCCAGATCCTGGGCCCAGACTTTAATAAGAATATCATATGCTCCAGAAATACTATAAACTTCTGAAACTTCTGCGAGTTTAGATAGTTCAATTTCAACATTTCTATGCTTTTCTGATTCTGTTTGAATAATGATAATAGCCGTAACTGTTAAACCTAATTTGTTTTGATCTAAAATTACAGTATATTGTTTTATAGCATCGTTTTCAAGCTTTTTCAGTCGGTTGGAAATTGTGGCATCAGGCACATCTATGTCTTTTGACATTTGGGAGAGGGTTATCCTAGAATTTTTCATCAGGGAGCGAATTATATCTGAATCTATCTCATCCATTTAATTTCACCCTATTTATTAAATTTTCTAAATTTTTATAATTAAACTTAGTATCCTACTATTAATATATAAATATATAGGAAGATTACCAATATTTTTTTATTTATTAGGAAATTTACCAAATAAAATTTTTATTTTGAGAAATTTTTAGTATTGGGATGATAATTACCATATATCCAGTCTAATAAAATTATATCTCATAAAATTCAGAATATATACAAAAGGGGTGATTTTATGAATAGAGTAATTCATTTTGAAATACCTGTAGAAAATCCAGAAAGGGCCATAAAATTCTATGAAGATGTTTTTGGATGGGAAATAACTAAATGGGATGGGCCATTTGATTACTGGTTAATAAAAACCGGTGAAGAAGGGGAACCTGGAATCGATGGGGCCTTAATGACTAAAGAAATGGGTGATATAGTTAAAAACACCATTGCTGTTGAATCTTTTGATGAATTTGCTGAGAAAATTCAAAAGAATGGTGGTACCATGATCACTGAGAAAATGAGTGTTCCTGGAATTGGGGTCATGGCCGCCTTTGAGGATACTGAAGGTAATGTTTCAGCTATAATGGAGCCGATTATGGAATAGCTCCATTGAATTTATTAATTTTTTTTATTATTAATTCTGGTAAATATTGCATCTTTTAAAAATTAAATATAAAAATAATTAGTAAATATTAATAATATTAATTGCTAAAGGAAAATGTGTAGATTTTCATGAATATTTTAATTGCTGAAACTGAATCTAGCACTATTTTGGATTTAAAAACCATTTTAGGAAATTTAGACCATAATGTGGTTGCTGTAGCTTCCAGTGGAGAAGAGGCCATTCAATATGCTCAAGATCTAAACCCAGATCTAATTTTAATCAATATAAAATTAAAAGGCCCCATGAGTGGTGTAGAAGCGGCCCAAGAAATAGAAAATCTTTATAAAATTCCAATTATATTCCTGACTGTTTTTATTAAAAATTGTTTAAATAAATCTTTACAACTATCAGAAGACGCTATTGTTTTAAGTAAACCTATAAAGAAGGAACATCTTAAATATGCTATCTCTAGATCTATTTCAGAGCTTAAATAGTGAATTTTAGTTTTTATAAAGTTAAAAATGAATAATACTTTAGTTTTTATTTAAAATTAAAAATATTAATTTAAGATTAGTTAATTCAATAAAAAAATTAGAATAAAGAAAGAAAAATTAAATAAATTATTCCTTTTCGGCCTGCTTCTTCTTATAATCTTCAATAGCGGCCTGTAGAGCATCAGCGGCCAGATTGGAACAATGCATTTTAACTGGTGGTAGGCCTTCCAGGGCATCGGCCACATCGTTTCTGGTTATTTTTAAGGCTTCATCCACGTTTTTGCCCATGGCCAGTTCAGTTACCATACTACTGGTAGCAATAGCGGCACCACAGCCAAAGGTTTTGAATTTAATGTCTTCAATTACATCATCTTTAACCTTGATGTAAATAGTCATTAAATCACCACATGTAGGATTTCCCACGGTTCCCTCACCGCTTGCATCAGGAATATCTCCCACGTTTCTTGGATTAGAGAAATGATCCATTACTTTATCAGTATACATTATTTCACCTCATAAATTCTCTGCACTACACCATAGTGGTGACAATTTTCGCAGAGTTTCAACAGCTTCTTTAATAGATGTTATAGTATATGGTATGTCTTCCGGTTTATTTTCTTTGCCCAAAGTTAATCTTAGTGATCCATGAGCTGCCACTTCTTCCAATCCTAAAGCCATTAAAACGTGTGAAGGCTCTAAATTCTTAGAAGAACATGCAGAACCGGTAGAAGCAGCAATGTTTTTAGAATCAAGATGTAATACTAATGATTCTCCTTCAATTCCAGTGAATCTGAAATGAGCGTTGTTAGGAAGCCGATTGTTTCTATCACCATTGAGATAAGACTCTTCAATATTCTCCAGAATACCATTAATTAATGAATCCCTTAATTGAGTAAGATAGGCAATGTTTTCGTCCATATGGGTGCTGGCCAGTGAACATGCTTTTCCTAGTCCAACTATACTGGGCACATTTTCAGTTCCCGGCCGGATGCCTCGTTCATGGCCTCCGCCGTGAATTAAAGGTTCTAAAATGATTCCTTTTCGCACATATAATGCTCCGATTCCCTTAGGACCATTTAACTTATGGGCAGATATGGATAATAGATCTACATTTAACTCAATAACATCAACTGGTATTTTACCAACACTTTGCACGGCATCGCTGTGGAAGTAAATTCCTTTCTCCCGGGCGATTTTCCCGATTTCAGCAATGGGTTGAATAGTTCCAATCTCATTGTTGGCGTGCATTATAGTGATAAGGATAGTATCATCTCTTATGGCAGCTTCCACATCAGAAACGCTAACTATTCCTTCCTCATAAACCGGAAGATAAGTAACTTCAAAACCCTGTGTTTCCAGGTATTTACAAGTTTCTCTGACAGCGGGATGCTCAATAACACTGGTAATTATGTGCTTTCCTTTACTTTTCCACTTATAAGCAGTTCCTTTTATGGCCATGTTATCTGACTCAGTACCTCCACTGGTGAATATTATTTCCTGTGGGCTGGCCCCTATTAGTGCAGCAACATTTTCTCTGGCGATTTCTAATGCTTTACGAGCATTTCTACCTAGAGAATAAAAAGTAGATGCATTACCAAATTCTTCTTTTAAAAATGGTTCCATTTCTCTTAGAACTTCAGGATCTAAGTGTGAAGTGGCTGAGTTATCCATATAAATCATATATCCTTACCTCCTAATTCACTATGGTTAAATTAATTAGTTTAAAAATGTTTTATGACAGTATATGTTATTTATTAAGTTTTATCTGTTATTTAATTTAATTCTGATTATATTGGAATATTTAAGTTATTTATTTGTTTAAATTCCTATTAACTGATTATGGATTATTTATATATAAAAATACACTATAAATAAATGTCTTTAACTAAATTTAGATTGTAAACATATTAGTTATTTTATTAATATATAAAAATGCATTTAAAATTTAATGGGATGGTTAAATAAATTCAGTATTTGGTAATAAGCGTACTGATATGGTCGGTGGTTATCAATCCTTTTATTTTCTGTTTATTATCAATCACTGGCAATGAAGAAATATTGTGTTTTTTCATTTTTTCTGCAGCTTGTTCTATGGTCTCATCAAGACGAGATACCACCACTTTTCTGGTCATTATCTGATCTAAACTTTCAATTTTTAAAGCAACGGCCTTTGATATGTCCCATGCTGTTACAATACCAATTAATGTATTTTCATTAGAAACAACTGGTATATGGGTCACCCGGCAGTCCATCATTAATTTAGCTGCTTCTTCTAAGGTAGCATTTTCTTCAATAGATGGAACTGAGTAGGCCATTACATCTTGTACCAGATTATCTGAAAGGAAATTTCCAATAATATAATTTAATTGCCCGGCCTCTAAGAGAAATGCATCATGTCCATAGGGTGATTTAATTTCGGAATAGCTTACATCAACTTCATTAGCAGAGAGTGCCTCTAAAATTTCTTTAGATTGTGAAGGTGGGTATAACCAGTCTGAATCAACGGAAATGACCAGCATTTTTGATTTTATATTTTTCAATCCTTCAATTAAGGACCCATTACTGGTTAAGTCAAAATAATCAATTGCTTTGGTAATGTATAGATAAGAATTAGCATCGAAGCGTTTTACAAATGATTCGCCTTGATAGTGAAGATAACTTTCTACTTCAAAGTCCAGGTCAAAATCAAAACTATATTTTTCTTTATCCTGTAATCTGCGGCCGAATTTTTCATACATTGACTCATAAGAGAGATAAGTAATGTGAGCTATCATTCTGGCCAGGCCTAATCCATCCTTGGGGTTTTCTCCCGGTGAATACGATCCATTTTTCCATTGGGGATCGGATATTATGGCTCTTCGACCAACTTCATTAAAGGCAATTTGTTGTGGTGATGAATGGGCTGCGGTAGCAATTGGAATAGCTTTTCTAACCATTTCTGGATAGGAATTACACCATTCAAGTACTTGCATACCTCCCATTGATCCGCCAATAACGGCTAGTAGCTGTTTTATATCTAAATTTTCTACTAACTTCTTTTGAGCTTTTACCATGTCTTTAATGGTTATGATTGGGAAATCTAAACCATATGGTTTTCCAGTTTTTGGATTAATAGATGCGGGGCCGGTAGAACCTTTACACCCCCCTAAGACGTTGGAACTAATTATAAAGTATTTCTTGGTATCCAAACATCGGTTTGGACCAATAATTATATCCCACCATCCGGGTTTGGCATCTCCTTCGTGCCATCCCGCCACATGAGCGTCTCCAGAAAGGGCATGACATATTAAAATAGCATTATTTTTTTCCTTATTTAATTTTCCATAAGTTTCATAGGCTATAGTTATGTCTTGAAGCTTTTTGCCACTTTCTAGATGGAGTTCACCTGGCAGATGAAAGTGTTGAGTTTCTACCAATCCTACAGATTCTTTTTTCATAATTCATCACATTATAATTATATCACTATAGTTATAAAATTATGTAATGAATTTATTGGTTTAAATACCAATAAAACCTTTTACTTTTTTAAGTGTTGATTCTTCGCTATCTTGGGGAGCTTCAAAATCTTCAGGGTCTGCTTTTCCACCACTCACATCAATTTTTGCTAAGGCCTGATCAATGTCTGCTATTATATCTTCGACATTTTCCAGCCCTATGGATAATCTGATGAAATCCGGGGTAACTCCAGTGCTGGCTTGTTCTTCAGGAGTTAATTGCTGGTGGGTAGTAGAGGCCGGGTGTATAACCAGACTTTTGGCATCTCCAATATTTGCCAGGTGAGATAGAAGTTCTACCTTTTCAATGAATTGTTTTCCAGCTTCTAATCCTCCTTTAATACCAAATCCTACTAGAGCACCGTATCCACCTTTTAAGTATTTTTTAGCTAATTTGTGTGTGGGATCATCTTCAAATCCAGGATAGGTTACCCAATTGACAGATGGATGTTCTTTTAAGTGTTTGGCCACCGCAAATGCATTTTCAGAGTGTTTTTGTACTCGAAGATCGAGAGTTTCCAGCCCTTGCAGGAATAAGAAACTATTGAATGGGCTTAAAGCAGCTCCTAAATCTCTTAATAATCTTACCCTTGCTCTGAAGGTGAATGCTACATTACCTAATCCTGGGAAATCACCGAAAGCGTCCCAGTATACTAATCCGTGGTAACTTGGATCTGGGTCAGTGTATTGTGGGAATTTTCCATTGTCCCATTTGAAGTTTCCAGAGTCCACAATTACTCCTCCAATAGAAGTTCCGTGTCCTCCAATGAATTTGGTTGCTGATAAGGCAACGATATCGGCCCCGTGCTCAATAGGTTTTACCAGGCCCACTCCAGTGGTATTGTCCACTACAAATGGTATTCCTGCATTATGTGCAATTTCTGCAATAGCTTCGTAATCAGGAACATCTAATTTTGGGTTTCCAATGGATTCAGCAAATATGGCCTTTGTTTTATCAGTTATGGCATCTTCATATGCTTGTAAGTCGGTAGATTTTACGAAATTAACTTTTCTACCCAATTCTGGAAAGGTGTAGTTGAATAACTGGTAAGTTCCACCATAAAGGTTATCGGCTGATACTATCTCATCACCAGGTAAACTTAAATTTAGAAGTGCATAGGTATTGGCTGCTTGACCTGATGCTACGGCCAGTGCAGATCTCCCGCCTTCAATAGCAGCGATTCTTTTTTCAAAAACATCGCTGGTAGGGTTCATAATACGGGTGTATATGTTTCCTAACTCTTTCAACCCAAATAGATTTGCGGCGTGATCCGCATCATTGAATACATATGATGATGTTTGGTATATGGGCACGGCCCTTGATCCTGTTGCGGGATCTGGTTCTTCCTGTCCTACATGCAATCCTAAAGTACTTAATCCGTATTTCTTTTCTTCACTCATTTTTTTGACTCCAATTAATTTTTTCACGGTTATATTGTGTGGATTTCCACTTGATTAATTATTTCTTATTTAATCTCGTTTATAGCCCTTTACTTGATAATAACACTTTATAATCATTATAATTAGGGCTTTAACTTTAAATCCAGATTTGTTATTCCGGGTTTATTTTAGTAGAATACCACAATATAACAATTGTTATATTAATTTCATTTATAAATGTTTCGATAGTTTATCTTGCAAAATAAATTTTAATCCTTATTTAATTATTTTTTTTTATTCCGATGATTATAATTTGATTATGCTTAAATTATAATATGCATTCACTATAAATTTTCAGCGAAAAGTATTTATATAACGATTGTTAACTTAATCTTGTCGCAAAATATGATGATGGGCTATTGTATATAAATTTATAAATATATTTAGTCAATTTATAATATGCCTTTCAAATTAGCTATAATCATGCCAAGATGACCGAGAGGCGAGGTGCATGGCTGCAAACCATGATACTTGGGTTCAAATCCCAATCTTGGCCTTATTTTATATTTAAATAATTCAAAAACTAATTTTTATATTAATTAAAAGAGTACATATATCATTATTATCAAGAGAGTGGGAAAAATGAAAATTTACAACACCATGAGCCGAAAAAAAGAACAGTTTAAGCCGATGAACGATCAACGGGTAAAACTGTTTGTATGTGGCCCCACCGTCTATGATGATGCCCACATTGGCCATGGCCGTACCTACATCTCCTTTGATATGATAAAACGGTACTTGGAATATAAGGGATATTCTGTATTCTACCTGCAGAATGTGACTGATATTGATGATAAGATTATTAATAGGTCTGCTGAGGTAGATGCTGATCCTGAGGTACTAGCTCGTAAGTTTGAAAAGCGTTACCAGGAAGATATGGAAGCACTTGGAGTAAATGGAGTTAATTTATTTGCCCGGGCCACGGATCACGTTCCAGAGATCATATCCCAGATTGAAACCCTCATTGAAAAAGGTTTTGCTTATGAGACTTCCACAGGAGTTTACTTTGATGAGGCTAAATTTGAAAACTTTGGGAAACTATCAAGGCGTAATTTAGAGGATTTAAATGTCCACCGGGTGAATATTGATCAAACCAAGAAAAACCCGGGAGATTTTGCCCTGTGGAAAAAACGAGATGAAGAACCACTATGGGATTCACCATGGGGAACCGGAAGGCCGGGCTGGCACATTGAAGATACGGCCATTACCGAAGAATACTTCGGGCCCCAGTACGATATCCACGGCGGCGGTTTAGATCTGATTTTCCCTCACCACGAGGCCGAGATTGCCCAGATGGAGGCCGCCTCTGGTAAAAGCCCCATGGTCAGATACTGGATGCACACCGGTTTTTTAAATGTTTCCGGGGAGAAGATGTCCAAATCACTGGGGAACTTCATCACCATCCGGGACTTACTGGAGGACCATGATCCCCAAGTATTCAGATTCTTTGTATTATCTACTCATTATAGGAGTCCCATTGATTTCAGTGAAAAAACCCTGGATCAGGCCGCTAAAAGTTTGAAAAGAATTCAAAAGACGGTGGAAAAATTAAATGAGTTACTGGATAGTTCTGCTGGTAATGATGATGATTATTTCAGTGGATTGTTAAAGGATTACAGGATTAAATTCTTGGAATCAATGGACAATGATTTTAATACACCTGAAGCTTTAGCACATATTTTTAATTTTGTTAAAGAATTGAATAAGGCCTTTGAAGATAAAACTCCGTCAGAAAAAGTATTGAAAGATATAATTTCATTCTTCAATGAATTCGGGGAAATTATGGGCTTTGATTTGGCCGTCAAGTCTAATGATGGAGATATTTCTGGAGAATTACTGGATATTATTAAGGATGTTCGCCAAAAACTAAGGGAAAAGAAAGAATGGGCCTTATCTGATGATATTCGTGGCCGATTGAATGATTTGGGGATAGATGTTGAGGATTAATTAAATTTTTTTATTTGAAAACATTACAAAAATGTAGTATTATTTATACCACATTAAATCTAATAAGTTGTTCTTGGTCTATAGAACATAATTTCATGTTTTTTTTGAATTCATATCTATTAAAAATCCCATACTCTGCAAAACTGTTCTAAGAGACCATATAAACATATATATTTCAAATTAATTTTTTTGATTTTGTGTCTTATTTTATTAGAATATTTTTAAAATTCCAAGAAGATCTCAAAAAGAAATTAAATTAAACATAACGTATTTTGAGGGCTTTAAAAGAGAATTAAAATGTTGAAAATTATTTAATTGAAAAAATTCTCAATACTAATATTATAAAATATTAATCACGAATTTTTTTATCATTAAAATGTTTTTAATCGCATTATATCGTCATAAATTATATAATGCACAAAATATTATTCTTAATTAATAAGGTGATTAAATGAAATTTAGTGATCATGGACTAGCAATAATAATTATTGGTATAATATTAACAATATCAGTGTATTTATTCTTTTTAGGAATTCCATTGATAATAATTG
The DNA here is from genome assembly GCA_023249725.1 of Methanobacteriaceae archaeon. GTDB lineage: Archaea > Methanobacteriota > Methanobacteria > Methanobacteriales > Methanobacteriaceae > UBA349. The sequence continues at coordinate 10,504 of JAHFBZ010000016.1, read as the reverse complement.
GAGCATATTTTTTAAACAAAAAGGCTAATCAAGGTGAAAATGAAATAAATGAAAAATTGAAGGGTAAAAATGAGGAATTAGCTAATATTGATGGTAAATTGAAAGAGATGGAAGAAGAAAAGGTAAAAGAGATAGATATTAAATTAAAAGAGAAAGAAAATCAATTAGCTAATTTAGATGTCAAATTGGAAGAAAAGGAGAAGGAGAAGGAAATAAATGAAAAATTGAAGGGTAAAAATGAGGAATTAGCTAATATTGATGGTAAATTGAAAGAGATGGAAGAAGAAAAGGTAAAAGAAATAGATATTAAATTAAAAGAGAAAGAAAATCAATTAGCTAATTTAGATAACGAATTAAAAGAGATAGAAGAAGAAAAGGTAAAAGAGATAGTCATTAAATTAAAAGGAAAAGAAAATGAAATAAATGAAAAATTGAAGGGTAAAAATGAGGAATTAGCTAATATTGATGGTAAATTGAAAGAGATGGAAGAAGAAAAGGTAAAAGAAATAGATATTAAATTAAAAGAGAAAGAAAATCAATTAGCTAATTTAGATGTCAAATTGGAAGAAAAGGAGAAGGAGAAGGAGAAGGAAATAAATGAAAAATTGAAGGGTAAAAATGAGGAATTAGCTAATATTGATGGTAAATTGAAATAGATGGAAGAAGAAAAGGTAAAAGAAATAGATATTAAATTACAAGAAAAGGTAAAAGAAATAGATATTAGATTACAAGAAAAGGTAAAAAAAATTGATAGTAGATTACAAGAAAGAAGAATCCAATTAACTAATCTAAATTATGAGTTAAACAAGAAAAAGAAAGGATTAATATTGGTGAATGATGCGCTTGAAATGCAAGAAGTAGGTTTATATGAACCAAAATATGATTTTTTAACAGCTGTATTATATAAAGAAAAATTAGATGAAATAAGGAAGAAACAAAAAGATCTTATAACAAATAAAAGAGCAGCAGTTTGTGAATCGGAATGGACAGTGAATGATAGCATACAACAAGGGAGAGCACTAACTAATGCTAATATAAAACAAATACTTAGAAATTTTAATTTAGATTGTGATATGGTAATAAGTAAAGTAAAGATTTCAAATAGAGAAAATTCTGTTAAAAGAATACAAAAATCATTTGAAGCGTTGAATAAATTAAATGAAAGAAATGTTGTAAAAATCACCCCACAATATTTGGATTTGAAATTGCAAGAACTTGATGTAGCTATTGAATATGAGTTGAAAAAGCAAGAAGAAAAAGATTTGCTGAGGGAAGCAAGAGAACAGGAAAGAGAAGAGCGAAAAATACAAAGACAATTAGATGCTGAAGAGAAAAAGATCAATGAACAAAAAAAGAGATTGGAAACTGATATAAATAAAATAGGGGCTGAATTAAGGGAAAGTGCATCTGATGAAGAAAAAGAAAAATTAAAACTTAGAATCAGAGAATTAGAGTTAGCTTTAGCAAAAAGTAATGACGATATTGAGCAGATAAACAATAGAAGAAAACGAACAGGCGCAGGATATGTATATATATTATCTAATATAGGTTCCTTCGGAGAAGATGTGTATAAAATAGGGGTAACAAGAAGAGATGAACCTCAAGATAGAGTAAGGGAATTATCCAATGCATCAGTTCCATTTAGATTCGATACTCATGTATTTATTTTTAGTAAAGAAGCTTTTGAGTTAGAAAGAGAATTACATCACCGATTTGATCATAAAAGAGTGAATAAAGTAAATAGTAGAAAAGAATTTTTCAATATTACATATGATGATGTTAAGAAAATTGTTGAAGAGAACAAAGAGTTAGCGCATAGTTTTAGTGATAAACCAGAGGCACAGGAGTATTATGATACTTTGAAAATTGATAAAATGAGTAATAAATAAGATTTATTATTTATTTTTTATTTATCTAATTCAGTTATCTTAACATCATTAAAGATATCCGACAGAAACTCAGGGAAAAGAAGGAATGGGATTATCTGATGATATTAGCAGTCGCTTGAAGGATCGGGGTATTGATATTGAGGATAATTAATTCCTATTTCAGTTTCTATGTAAATTTAACTCAATTATGTAATGAGTAAATGTTAATTTTATTTTAGAGAAGTAAGTTATGAATAGATCATTACCATTTTTTATATCTTTCTCTAAATAAGCTTGGAGCAAAACCAATGGCTATGGGATCAGGTTCTGTTTCAGGTTCCTTTTTTTTAGTTTCCTCTAATTTTTTCAATTTAAGTTTATTTTTGTACAATTTTAGCAATAAAAATGTTAATATCAAGTAGTAAAATCCTAAAACTACTAAAATATTGATAAAAAAGTTAACTAGTGGTTGTTCTTTGTAATAGGCGGTAATTCCAATAGTACTTGTTATAATTAGGCCTAATAATGTGAGAATAATATTCAATTTGTCAAAGAAACATGCAATACATTCTTTGAACAGATCTTCATCTTTTATTTTGATTAGTTTCATTAGTGTTCTATTCTTAAATTGAATTATTTATTATTTTCTTTTTTAGAGCCTTTTCCAAATTGAGATTTTTATATTAGCTTCATCTTTATTATTTTCATGGAATTTAATGTTCATTGTATAATTTAGAGTAATTGTAAATTAAGTTGTTTCTAATTACAATTTCCGAGTGTATTTTTTGTTAAAACCATCATAACTTCATTAACTTAAGTTTCAAAACAATTTACTTAATATAAACTTTTTGATTACTCCCAAATCAAAAAACTTATTCATATTATAATTATTTATAATTATTAATAAGATATTAAAGGGGATTTTATTGGCAAAGAATAAATCACAATTTTCTGCAAGAGATTCATTGAAAGGTTATTTATTTCAGTGCAAAATTGCATTGTTATTAAGTCTTCAAAAAATGAAAGATGGTAGTAAATTTGATATTGTAATTGAGGCGGAAGATGATGTTGTTATTAAAAAGGATAATCAGGTAATAGAATCATCACAAATAAAACATACATCAAAAGATGAAGCTGATGTTGGTGATTATTCTACTAATTTATGGAAAACTATTAGAATTTGGTGTGATGGTATTTCAAAGGGATATTTTTCTTCTGAAACAAAATTTTTTTTAATCACAACTGGTGTAATTCCATCTGATTGTGCTGCGCATTGTTTAAAAGAGAATAATAGAGATATTTTTAAAGTGATTGATACGTTATCCAAAGTTAGTAAAACTTCGAAAAATGAATCAAATCAAAAAGCCTACAAGTTATTTAATTCAATGACTTATAATGAAAAACAAGAATTGTTTGAAAATGTAGTTATTATTGATAAAAATCCAATCATTGAAGATATAGATGTTGAAATTTGTAAAGAGATATCTAATGCGGCAAGAGAACATTTATTGGGATCGTTCAGGAAGAGATTTGTTGGTTGGTGGTTAAATCGTGTATTTGATCATATCAATGATGAAAATGATCTGATTAAAAGTCAAGAAATTAGGGCGAAAATGGATATCTTGCGAGACCAATTTAGTAAGTATAATCTACCCATAGATAATGATATTTTAGATTTTGAAGTTAATGAGAGTGAGTTCGACGATTATATTTTTGTTAAACAGTTAAAATTAGTTGATATGAATAATGGAATTTTTCGAGCTGTAAAAAATTATTATCGGGCTTTTGAACACAGATCTAGGTGGTTACAAGAAGGATTTGTATTGCCTGAAGAATTGGATCGTTATGAAAAACAATTAATAGAAGAATGGGAAATCTGCTTTGAGAGGATTCAAGATAAAATTGGTGATAGTAAAGCAGATGAAGATAAAATAAAATATGGAAAAGCTTTGTATCGGTGGGCTGAAACTAAATTTGTGCCTTTAAGACCTAATATAACCGAGGCTTTTGTTACAAGGGGTTCTTACCAAATTTTATCTAATGAAAAGAAAATAGGTTGGCATCCTGAATTTGAAAAGAAATTACAAGATATAATAATTGGTGAATCATGAATAAGTGGATTATGAGGCCAAAAGAGGTTGCACACTTATATAATCCTGCTTTTTGTAGTGTTGCATTAACGACCTCTGTAATCAGTTATTCTAATATACGGCCAGAAGGTATGCCATTAGCTCTGTCGTTTATTGCTTTGCCTGTTTTATTGAATAATAAAATAGAAAAAAAACTTCCAACATCTATTAGAACATCTTTAGCAAGTTGGATTGATAATAATACTGAATCAAGACTATTGCTTCAAGAGATAGCAATTTCTTTGAAACCTTTTGTACAAGAGTCTATACTTTTTAGTATTACTCACAATTGGTTAAGCATTGATCAATCTGGTAATTTGATAACATCCCAAACTGCGAGAGATATCAATAAATTTTTAAGACTTTTTGAAGAAGATAATAGGGAAATTATAAGACATGCAAAATTTTTAGGCAAATGGTTTGCAACAAGTGGAAATACTGAAACAGTAATGGCATTGTGGGGGATAAGAGTATGAATTTTCAGATTCTTAATTTAATATTATACAATCACGAAGGAGCTATAGAAAAACTAGATTTTGAGTTAGGTAAACTGAATATTATTTCTGGTGAAAGTCAAACAGGCAAAACTGCTCTTCTTAGCATTATTGATTACTGTTTGGGAAGTGGACATTGTCATATTCCACGGGGATATATTAGAAATACTGTTAGTTGGGTAGCTATTCGTCTTAAACTTATAGAAGGAGAAGTTTTTATCGCAAGAAAAATTCCAGATATATCTACGGATAGCTCTTCAGAAATATATTATGAAATTGGACAGAAAATTGACATTAAAGAGTATTCTGAGTTAAGTACGAATATTAATCTTATTTCTTTAAGAAATCTCCTATCAAAACATGTAGGAATTCATGAAAATTCTGAAGAGATGAATTATGGAAGAATTACGAGGTTAGAATCTAATATTAGACACACAACTCATTTTATTTTTCAGCATCAAACGGAAATTAGTAATAATAAATTTTTATTTCATAAACAAGGTGAACAACATGGTCCTAATACCATTAGGGCGGTCTTACCCTACTTTTTAGGTGCTTATGAACAGGATCATGTAAGAAAAATGAAACGATTACAAGTTCTTCGTAGTGAGTTATATAAATTAAATAGAAATTTAAAAGAATTAGAATCTATTAAAGGAGATGGGATAAGTCAAGCCCAATTACTATTATTCCAATCAAAAGATTTTGGGCTATATGGTGGAGATATTCCTGAAAATTGGTCTGATTGTATTGAATTACTTAAAGATATAATGAATAAATCTTTTAATAGTGAAATGATTATAGAGGGGAATGCTTTTGAAGAATTACAAGAAGAAGAATTAAGTTTAAGACAGGAAGGATCCTTTTTACAAAGACAGTTAAGATCAGTTGAAAAATTATTTTCTGATGGAGAAGGATACTCTAAAGAAGCAGAAATTCATCTAATGAGGTTAAAAAGTTTAGAATTATTTGATGAAGAATCAGGTGACTTAACATGCCCCATATGCAATTCATCACTGGAAGATAATTCGATAGCTACAATTAATGATCTAAAAGAATCTTTTAGTAACTTAAATTCTCAAATGAGTTCAGTAGAAAAGGAATCACCACAATTACAAAAAGCAATTAGGGAATTAAAAGAGAAATTAGATTCTGTTAATAAACAATTAGATGATAACAAAAAAGCTATCGATTCAATACAAAAAAATACCAGGGAATTAAGAGAGATTAAGGAATATAACAATCGTTTATCTTTCATGAAAGGTAAAATTAGTTTATATTTGGATAGTTTGCCTCAAATTGAAGATGGTAGTGATCTTCTTGATGAAATAAAAACTACAAAAGATGAAATTGATTCATTAAATTCTGAATTAATTTCTGAAAATATTGAAGAAAGGCTTAATTCAATCATGAATATTATTAATAATTATATGGGTTCATGGGCTAAAGAATTTGAATTGGAACACTCAGAATCAGTTTTCAGATTAGATATTAAAAAACTTACAGTTATTGCAGATACTGAAAGCGGTCCGATAACAATGGATTCTATGGGTAGTGCTGAAAATTGGTTGGGATGTCATCTTATGACCTATTTTGCACTACATAAATGGTTTGTAAAACAATTGAGGCCGCTCCCAAGATTTTTATTACTTGATCAACCTTCCCAAGTGTACTTTCCAGAAGAAATAGATTTCAATGAAGATGAAGAAGATAATAGAGTGGATGTGGAAAAAGTTAAAAAAATATATAAATCTGCCATTGATTTAACAAACGAATTAGAATCTGAACTACAAATTATAATGACTGACCATGCGAATTTTAATGATGAATGGTTCCAAGAATGTGTTATAGCAAATTGGAGAGAGGGAAATAAGTTAGTTCCTACTGACTGGTAATCTCTATATTATATTAGATTTGATTAATTGTGCAAAACGATTATTGGGTTTATATTAAAAAATATTTTTTTCTTAAATTTCAAAAATTCCCTTCATATTCTCTGTTAGTTTGGATTGATCAAAGCAGAATTCAAACAATCTTCGCTAAACGGAATTTACGAAGTTCAATTTCAGGCCTAAAAATCCAAAACTACGCTAAATCACATGGTATATGTATATTTCATCATCTAACTTTCATTAATATTGGCCTAGATATCATTAAATTAATTTTGCCTATCATAATAGAGCAAGTAATATTGAAATGATTTATAAATAGATGTACTGACTATATTTTGCCTTATGGTTGATTATTTCTAGAAAATTTTTTTATTGAAACTATTTAGAATATAAACATAAATTTCGATAGAGAATTAAGAAATTGTTTGGGAAAGAGTAACTTTTTATGTAACAAGTTTTATTGAAAGGAGAAAAAATGAGAGTAGAAAAGATTACCGATAACAAGAAACAATACCTTGACTTGTTACTATTAGCCGACGAGCAAGAGAATATGATTGACCGGTATTTGGCAAATGGCGACATGTTTGCATTATTTGATGATGACTTGAAGACTGTTTGTGTTGTTGTGGCAATAGACAGAGAAACCTGTGAATTGAAAAACATAGCAACCTATGAAAAATATCAAGGTAAAGGATATGCCAAGGCCATGATAAAATTCGTCTCTGATTCTTATAAAAACAACTATAAAACAATGTTAGTCGGAACAGGCGATGTCCCTTCAATATTGTCATTTTATGAAAATTGCGGATTTGAGAAATCACATGTTATCAAGAATTTTTTCACTGATAACTATGATCATCCAATGTTTGAAGAGGGAGTACAACTTATTGACATGGTTTATCTGGAAAAAAATTATAATTGCCAGCAGTAGGGATATGATCAATCTAAAATGAGCAGAAAAGATAGGATATTCAATACAATCATTTCATTTCGTAAGTTTTTTTAATCTCTTTGGCCTTTTTTTTAGTAATTCTTTTTATGCTGACCACTTCAATTATTTGCTAAACCGGAATTTACGAAGTTGGATTTCAGGCCTCTTTGATTCCATCCTTGAAGTCTGAGATTGTTAGATTGAGGAGATCATTATGGAAAATTTATATTATTCCTCCAAAAGATAATATTTAAGAAATAATAAAATTAAAGGGATAAATATGGAAACTCGAGATTCACTGGCCAAATTGGATGAAGAAACTAAGGATAATATATCCAAACTTCTATGGATGCATGAATTTAATGCTGAAGAAATTCCAGACGAGATTATTGAAAGATTGGAAAGCGAAAAAAACAGCAATGAAAGTTTTGGAGAGAGAATGCAGTATCTTTTGAGGGAAAAGTTAAAAAGTCCTGATTCATTCACTCCAAAGTACAAAAATGTTTACGAAACCTTAATTGAGCATTCAAAATCACTCACACCACATCAAGCATATGCAATGACATTCTTTTTAGGAATGGATAGTTCTAAAGGTTATAAATCTATACCTGCAAAGGCGGATTTTAAAATTCCACAGGATGATGTTCCTCAATGGGATTACCAATTGGGCTGGCATTTTATTGTTGGAAGCTGTATTGGAGAGAATGGAAAAGAATATGGCGTTCAATTTATGTTTTGGCAATATGCACTGCTACCTCCAGAAATAGCTAAGCATTTTGGACTTTCTGACATTGAAAATCAGTTCATTGAATTGCACCTTGCTGTGAGTGAGGCTGGAGGAAAGCATCATCGCTCTAAACCTTTAGCCATTGCAGGTACAACCGGATTAATAGATTTTTCAAACAATCCATTTGATTATACTCTGGGAAAGAATAAAATAAAGTCTTTAAGTGAAGATAGCACCTTTCCTCTGCAAATTAAAGGTTGGGGAGTAGATTCAAATCCTGATTCCGGGTCAGAAATTGAAGTGGATATTACACTAACACAAACCAAAGAATATTTACTTCAGGGCAAAGATGGATGCGATCCTTGCTGTGGAGGAGTTGGAACGCTATATTATTCTGTACCAAACCTTGGAATCGATCCAGATCAAAGTATTTTAAGAATTAATGAAGAAGAAGTTTCCTTAAAAAGCGGTAAATTCTGGTACGACCATCAGTGGTGCAATGGAATGCTTCCAGCAGGTAACCCTCGAGTAAAGGTTTTAAGAGCGGCTAATAATATGAATAAAAAGGCTGCAGGAGGATGGGACTGGTTCATGGCCCAATTTAATGGAGATAGGGAATTAACAATGGCCTCCATACATTCACATGAAATGTTGCAGTTTCTTAATCATACAGGGGCCAATCCTCCAGGAACAATGGATGCTGATGTTTCAGGGAAATATGTGGATGAGGAAAGCAACTCTAAAAAAGTTAAAGGAACCTTAAAGATTACTAAATGGATAAGAAGCGAAAAATCACAGGACCCCGATTTATACCCAGTTACTAACGTGTGGTATCCTCAAGAATGGGAATTTAGCTTTGATGAAGATGTTCCAGAGGATATCCGGAATTTTACCATGATTCCAATCGTAAACGTTGGTCAATCAGGATTTTTTGCAAATGGACTACATTATTCAGAAGGTGCAGTATACTTAAAAGATCCCGAAGGAAATTCCATTGGTCGAGGTTTTGCAGAATCAACCGGCTATGCTGACCCAATACTAAATAGACTCAGATTAGCTGGGCTTCCAGCAACAGAGGAAATGCGTGATAAACTTGAGATACCTGAACCTTCCTCCTTGTTAAAACTAATTAGCTTTTTATATATTTTATGGCCTTCAAATAGATCTAAACTAAAAAAATTACTTTCCAATTGTGTGGATACATTGTAAAATCATTTTCCACATGAAAATAGTATGAAGTAGCCAATGTTATCACAATAAGCTTTTAAAATTTAGAAGAGACAAAACCTTTACCATATAATCCGCTTAATGCTATACATAAGAAAAAACAGCACCAATTAACCATACTAAATTATACTAAAAACTAAAATTTTTAATCTTATTTTTTAAGATAAAATTTCAATCAAATTAATATTTAATTCAAAAATTCCCCTATCCTCCTTCAATGGATTCCATTAGGGCATAAAAATACTTTGATTCGTTAGTTTTATATAATTGGTACCATGCTTCCAGTGTTTCAGTCTTCATTAGATTTGTTCTTTTTAATACTTCATATGAAAACTCTAATGGGGCAAGACCACTGGCTGTTATTAAGTTGTCGTCTGTAACTGCTGGTTGATTTAAATAGAAATTTTCTCCGGTGTATTCAGGACAAAACATCTTTAAAACTTCTATGTCATTGCTGGTATGTTTTCTATTGTTTAATATTCCCTTATTTGCAAGGGCTATTGTGGCTCCACAAACTGCGGCAATAATTACTTTTTCATTTATAATACTGGAAACGATATCTATTATTTTTTTATTTTCCTCTTCTGTCCACGTGTCTGCTCCTGGTAAAATAAGTAAATCATCTTCCTCAAACTTGATATTATCAATAGTCTCATCTGGAGTAATTTTAATACCTCCCATTGTTTTTATGGGTTCTGTGGTATTCCCAATTTTTATAATCTCAACCTGAGGTCTTTTTTTATCCAAATATCTGCCACTATTGAGTTCAGCAGTTAAATAACCGATTTCCCAATCCGTTAATGTATTTAATACGTATACATATACTTTCATAAAATTTCCTTAAGCATTAATGTTTATAATGTTATCGTTTTCTGAGTAAAAATTCGTCAAAAAAATTATATAATGAACTCCTTTCCTATAAATGATTTATTTCTCCATATGGTCTGTTATAACTCCAGATGTGGTTTTTTTCTAATTAAAAATAAAATAAAAAAAGAATAATAAAATTTGGGTTTAATATCATTTGTTACCTTAAGAAGAATTATTCTCTCTACGTAACCTAGTCGTATTCAACATTAGAACCAAAATATAAACTCCACCCATAATAAAGGCCAGAATCCATTCCATGGAAGTTAAGATGTTGAATTTCCAAGCATAGAATATGGTTAAAACGCAGAATGGGTTTAAAACTAATCCTGTTGTTAGGAATCTGGCCCGTAAGTTAAAGCAGCAATT
>JAHFBZ010000138.1 GCA_023249725.1 Methanobacteriaceae archaeon | reverse complement strand
ACCCATAATAAATACTATAAAAGAGGAAATAAGTATTTATGGCCCACTAATACGATTACAAGTTCTCACCACAGCCTCTTTAGAAAGCCCTATGTACTTTTTCAAACAGGAAAAATTTGAACCATACAATTTAGATGGGTATGTTGAACTTTTAAAGCCCTTAAAAGACTATGAAGGTCAAAATTGTAAAATACTCTTGGAATTTCAAGATATACATTAATTTAGCTCATTTCAATTATTTATAAAAAAAATACTCCTGGAATTTAAAGATATACATTAATTTAACTCATTTCAATTATTTATAAAAAAAATACTCCTGGAATTTAAAGATATACATTAATTTAACTCATTTCAATTATTTATAAAAAAATTAAATATTTTCTAATATTTTTTATTAAATTTACTTAATTCATTAAAATTGTTTAGGAGAATAAAAGATAACTCCTTCCAAAGAGGTTACATTTTTTTGAGAATTTAAAGTCGGCCTTCCCTTTTCTTCCATTAGTTTAATATTACCCTCATGGTCCTTAATATTATAAGAAACCTCATAAGGCAGACCTGTTTTAATAGATTCATTAATAACCGATAATAATCTATCCAAATCTTCTTTAATGATTAAAGATCCCAGAACTGCTAAATCTATTTTTTCAACATCTCCCGGAGAATAACCCGTAATATCTTTTAAAAAATCATTTAAAAATTCAAAATGTTGTTCTTCATCCAAATAAGTCCTATAAACAATACCTGGGATGTTTTTGGCCATAGAACGATAAGAAAGTTCGTTCTTTTTAAGCTCCATGAATACTTTGTGGTTTTCAATCCCACTCTCAACTGCAAATTTTAATTCATTCTCCCGGTAAGGTTTAATTATATAATGTGCTGGTTTGACAGCTTGGGCCTTGCGTATAATATTTTCATTATTATGCGCAGTTAAAAAGATAATAGGAACGTCATAAATTTGACCTATGGCCTTGGCAGTGTCTACACCATCCATTGTTCCTTTTAGATTAATATCCATTATAATTAAATCAGGTTTAAGCTCCTCAGCCATTTCCAGAGCACTTTGCCCACTGGCCACATCCCCTACGACTTCAAACCCCCATCTTTCCAGTCTTCGAGTAAGTTCCAGGGCAGTAATTGCTTCGTCTTCAACAATTAAAATTCTAGCTAAACTCATGCACCACAAGATTTGTAATTGGTAATTAATAAATATAGTGTGTTCTTTAAAAGGCCATATTGTTATAGAGTATCAATATTGGTAGAAGAATCATAGATATGAAAAAAATATGAAAATATTTATAATAAAAAATAAAGCACTAAAACAAACCATCAACCACTAAAACAAAAATTAACCAATACACCAAACCATCAACCACTAAAACAAAAAAGGCTTAAAATCGAATATACATATACTTATTTAATGTTTAAAAAATACAATCCCTCTCAGTTTCAGGGAAGTAAAACTAAGAAAGGGTATTTCGAAGGTTGGTACTACAAATTAGTAGATGCCAGTGAAGAGCTGGCCTTTGCCATAATACCTGGTATCTCCCTTCCTAAAGAAAAAGAGAAATCCCATGCATTTATAATGGTTTTTGATGCAAGAAATCATGAAATGAACTACTTTAAATTTGATATAGGGGAATTTAAAGCCTCAGAAAGTGAATTTAAGTTGAAAATTGCCGATAATTTTTTCTCACACCACCAGCTTAAATTAAATTTAAATAAAGATTCTCTTCAAATAAAGGCCCGTCTTGAATTTAAAAATATTGCACCATGGCCCGTTAAGTTATTTTCACCAGGAGTTATGGGCTGGTACTCCTTTGTTCCATTCATGGAATGTTATCACGGAGTTTTAAGTTTCAACCATCAAGTAAAGGGATATATTGAAATAAATAATCAAAAAAAGGATTTTAATAAGGGAAAAGGTTATTTAGAAAAAGATTGGGGAAGTTCCATGCCTTCTTCATGGATATGGATGCAGAGTAACCATTTTGAAGAGGAAAATGCATCACTTTTTGGTTCTATTGCTAAGATACCCTGGCTGAAAAATTATTTTACAGGATTCATTTTCGGATTTCTATTAAATGGTCGGCTTTTCAAGTTTACCACTTATAATAGATCCCATATAAATAAATTAAAAGTGGATCATGAGCGAATATTAATTGAGGTTTCTAATAAAAATCATCGGCTCAAAATAGATGCTGAGCGAACTAAAGGGGTGGATTTACCTGCTCCTTCACAAGGTGAGATGACTTCTAAAGTTAATGAATCCTTAAATTCTAAAATAAACTTAAAGCTTTATGATAATAAGAAAAATAAATTAATTTTTGAAGGCGCTGGGAGAAACTCTGGCCTGGAATTCGTAGGAGATATTCAGGAACTAATAAAAGGAATAAAAAAGTAAAATTTATTAATTTAACTATTATTATATCAATTAAAAGAATTTTAATGTTTTTAAATAAAAAAAATAATTATTTAACAATTATAAGGTGAACAATTATTTCATTAAATAAAAAAAATAATTATTTAACAATTATAAGGTGAACAATTATTTCATTAAATAAAAAAAATAAT